>DATBEL010000084.1:0-35018 GCA_036276135.1 Candidatus Dormiibacterota bacterium | reverse complement strand
AGCCCGAGTCGCTGCTGCATGCCCTTGGAGAATGTGCCAACCCTGTCATTGGCCCGCTGGTGCAGCCCGACCGTCGTCAGCGCGGACTCGATCTCGCTCTCACGACTCGCGCGGGGCATGTCAACCAGCCGGCAGTGGAATCGCAGCACTTCAGCGGGGGTCAGCCAGGCCGGGTAGCGGAACAGCTCGGGCAGGTAGCCGACATGTCGCCGGCCCGACGCCCGGCCGATCGGCTCGCCGAGGAGCCACGCGTCGCCGGCGGTGGGGGAGGTGAGGCCGAGCAGGAGCTTCACCGCGGTCGTCTTGCCGGCGCCGTTGGGACCGAGGAAGCCGAAGATCTCACCTCGCGGCACCGACATGCTCAGCCCGGCGAGGGCCTCGATCTGTCCGTAGCGCTTGGTCAGGTCGACGGCGTGGATCGCCGGCACCTCCCCGGACGCGCCCGCTGTCGCGTCAGGCGACGGGGAGGGATTGGGCAATGCTGATTACCTCGCTCCTGGCAAGCGCACCGGCGACGACGCGGACGATGCCGTCCTTCTCCCAGATCACCGCCGTGCCCAGGCCGGTGGAGTCACCGGTGACGACACCCCGCACGCCGTCAATGGTGATGGTCTGCGACGTCATCACGCCGGCGATGACCGGGATGGGCAGCGTGCTCGCCGGCTGCCCGATGGCGCGGATCTCGGCGGCCAGCTGGGGGGAGATGCTCGGCTGTGACACCAGGAAGTCCTCGAGCTGCGCCAGCGTTGCGCCGTTGGTCGACGCGGTGGGCCGCAGTCCCTCGCCGATGATCAGCGCGGGAAGGTTGGCCCCGCCCAGCTCGCCCGAGGTGGCGCTGCCGCCGTAGACCGCGACCACGCCCGGCCCGGCATTGACGGTGACGGACGCGCCATCCAGGTTGCTGGGAATCTGCGGCGCCGCGCGGCCCGCCCGGGCCGCGGCGGCGTTCGCCGCGGACGCGTCGAGCGTGAAGGTGGCGCTGCCCGTGCCGATCACCTGCCAGCGCACCTGCGCGGGAACGTCCGCGGTCACCGCCGGTCGCAGCACGGGCAGGCCGGTGGCCGCAGCCGCCGCCGCGGCGCTGCCGACCTCGTGCGAGTCGGGCTGGTTGACGTGCATGGTGCCGTACCCCGAGAGGTCGGGCAGCCCGCTGACGTCGCCGACGGTGAGGCTGATCGGTGCCACCGTGGTGGGGGAGAAGATCGACAGCCAGCCGGCAGCGTTGGCCGAAACCACCAGCACGACCGCAAGCACGGGTGCGGCGATGACACCGAGCGCCCAACGCCGGCTGCGGATCCGCCGTGGCGCCGATGGACCGCCGGTCGCCGTCGCGGCGCCCGACGCAAACTGGCTGCGCAGGCGAGCCAGTGCGGGTTCGACCGCGGTGCGCCCGTCCCCGGTGCCGGCGAAGAGCCGGGTGGCCAGCTGTGCATCACGGGCGACGTCGCTCATCCGTTGGCGGCAGCGGTCGCAACCGGCGAGGTGAGCACGCTCGTCGTTGGACGCCGCAAAGCTGTCGTCGTGGACGCGGCGCAGCATCCCCTCACTGAGATGTCGCACGGTCAACCTCCTTGCGCAGCGCCGATTCCGCCCGCCGCAGCATCGTTCCCACGTCGCCCTGCCTGACATTCATCGCCGACGCCACCTCGGCGTAGCTGAGCCCGCTGTGGCGAAGCACCAGGACCGTCGCCACCCGCGGAGACAACCGTTGCAGCGCCGCGCGAAGCACCCGGCCGTCATCGGCCTGCTCGGCCGCGGCGGCTGGGTCGGCAGCCGGCGCGGGGACGGCGGCGAGGCGTTCGCGACGGTGGCGGCGTCGGTCGCCGCGGAGCACGTTGAGCGCTCCGTGCGCCGCCGCGGCGCACACCCAGCCGCCCGCCCACGGTTGGTCGCTGCAGTCGCGTCGATGGAGAGCCAGGAAGGCGTCCTGGGCGACGTCCTCGGCCTGAGCACGGTCGCCGAGGACGCGTGCGGCAATGCCGACGACGCGCTCGTACTCCGCCCTGAACAGCCGGTCGAAGGCGTGGTCGGTCGCGGCCAGCGGAGTGGGGGGGACGGTCATGCGCCAGACGGCCTCTCCATTCATATAGACACAGCACCGCCGCTGCTGATCTTGTGACACCGGACGCGGGCGGCTAGGAGATCCCCGCCTGCCGGGCCAGCCTGACTGCCTCGGCCGTGCCCTGCGTCCAGGGTTCGCCGTGGCCGGGCAGCACGGTGGTGGCCGCCACCCCGAGCAGCGCCCGCAGCGAGGTGAGCGCCTGTTCGCTGTCGCGGTTGAGCCCTGACGGCATGATCTGCGGCCCGACCCGCCCGGTCATGGGGTTGCGGGTCACCAGCGCATCGCCGCTGAAGAGGACGCCGCGCGACTCGAGGTGGAGAGCCGCCGACCCGGCTGTGTGCCCCGGGGCGTGCACCACCCGCGGGCGGCCGGGGACGTCGAGCACCTCGCCATCGGCGAACGACGACACCTCGCGGATGGGCACGATGGACATGGCCCTGCGCCTCATCAACGAAAGGGCCGTCCGGTACATCTCGGCCTTGGCGAGATACCGAGCCATCGTGCCCTCGTGCTTGGGCTGCTTGCCGCCACGGGCCTGGTCGACGTCGGCCTCGTGGATCCACACCCCGGCCGTGGCGGTGGTCCGCGCCTGCTCGGCGAACCCGGTGTGGTCGCTGTGCGCGTGGGTGATCAGCACGGCGTCCAGGTCCTCGACGTGGCGGCCGAGCCCGGCGAGGGCGCGCACCATCAGGTCCCAGTCGCGCGGCGTGCCGGCGTCGACCAGGACCAGCTTGCCTCCGTCGTCGACGAGGTAGAAGTTGACGATGCCCCCGGTCAGCCTGTGGACGCCTGGTGCGACTTCCAAGCCATCTCCTCTGCGACCTCCGACTGAGCAGGCAGAGCATAGGGGCCGCCTGGCCTGGTGGCGCTCCGGGCGGGGGGGAGTCGACCCCGTGCCAGGCTGACCAGTCTAACTACTGATAATGAAGATTCTCATGATCTAGGAGCCGCGCCGGGCCCGAGCCCCGAGCGCCGCGCCACCACGAGGCCCGCGTTCAGCCGGCGTCGTGCCGAGTTGGTGCGGATGACGCCCGATCGCCGATCTGGCTGTGCGCCCGCTCCCCCATGAGCATGGTGTCGTCCGTCGGCTGCTCCAGCTCTGCCGCCGCGTGAGCCTCAGCCTCGGCGCGCGCCTCCGCTGCAGCCTCGGCCCTTGCCTCCGCGTCGGCCTCTGCCTCCGCCCTCGCCTCCGCCGCGGTGTCCTCCAACCACTGGTGGAGGTACATCGTGATCAGCAGGACCAGCTGGCGGACCAGCAGCTCGACCACCTCCGGCGTCGGCTCCTCACCGGTGTCATCCTCGGGCGCCGTCAGCCGGGCGATCACCTTCGAGTTGACCTTGATCAGCACCTCGCCGGGTTGTGTCTCCTCCACGGCGAGCGCCACGCGGGCACCGACGCCGGCGGACGAACACGTCTTCCAGCTCCGCTCCCAGGTCGCCTCGCGCCGGGGTCCGAGCAGCACCATCCGCACCGGGTCGTTGACGACGACCTCGCCCCTGGCGCGGCCGATGCCCTGGAGGATGTCGACGATGTCGTCCTCCGCCGCTCGTGTGATCCAGGCGATCAGCGTCGGGAGAGGGTTGTCGAGGTCGGCCTGGGTGGTGTCGCCGTGCTCGGTGTGCATGCCGCTCAGCGCGGCGCCGTGGAGCGAGCAGTAGACGGCGTTCTCAAACACGAAGCGGTGGCTCGGGCACCACGCCGTCGGGCAGGCGCGCCCGCGGCGATCAATGTACGTGCAGGGCAGACCTGTGCCCGCGGCACAGCCCATGCCGTGGCACTGCTCGGTGCCCAGCGCGGCGTGGACGCTCGGCGGATCAGGCACGTCGGGCTCAGTGGCCGGGGCGTCCTCGGGCGGCTTCGACTGTCGCTGCATGTTCCTCCGTCCCGTGCCCACCGTCGCCGGCTCAAAATCTTTGCAACTGCGTCACATCGTATGTGCCACCTCGGCGAGGAACCCGGTCGGGTCGGTGACAATCCGGTGGTCAAGTTGCAACGACTGCCGGGGCCGGCGCAGCACCCCATGAATCGCTCAAGCTCCTGATAATGTCGGGATGGCCGCCTCCTCCACCCGCCGCCGGCCGAATGCACCGGCAGCCGTCCGTGCTCCCGCGTGGGGCGCCGAGATCCCCGGCCCGTCGGATCCCCTTCCCGACCAGGTGCAGCAGTTCCTCGACTGGCTGCGCATCCAGCGCAATCGCCCGCTGACCACGGTTCGCGCCTATCGTCAGGACCTCGCCAAGTTCGTCGCCTTCATGCGCCGGCGTCCGCTGCGGGACGACTTCACCGCGGCCGTCGACCGCGCCGCGTTGCGCCGCTACCAGATCGAGCTCGCCGACGTCCTGCCCAACCCGCGAACCCGGGCTCGTGCGCTGGTCGCGCTGCGTCGGTTCCTGTCCTACGCGTACGACGAGGGCTGGAGTGGCGGCGAGCTGAGCCGGCAGGTCAGCGTGCCGCGCTACGTCGTCGGCGATCCCCATCCCGTGGCCACCCAGACGGTTCCCCGACTGCTTGCCGCGCTGCCCACCGAATCGCTTCGTGACCTGCGCGACCGCGCCCTCATCCACCTGCTGGTGAGCACCGGTTGCCGGATCGCCGAAGCCTGCGCGCTCGATCGTGGCGACGTCCGTGCCGAGGGCTTCCGGGTGCTCGGCAAGGGTGGCAAGCACCGCACCGTCTACCTCACCGAGGACGCGCACCGCACGGTGCAGGACTACCTGCGTGAACGCGGCCCCGACCCCGCGCCGGCGCTGTTCATCAGCGTCGCCCGCGCCGACATGCCGAAGGGTCGCGCCCTCCCCCACAACCGGCTCACCACCGACGGCGCCCGCCATGCGCTGCGCGCCCTACGCCGTCGGTTCAGCGCGGATCCCGCCCTGTTCGCACTGATCGACGACCTGCGCACCCCGCACGCGGCGCGGCACACCGCGGCCACCACGTTGCTCGAGGCCACCGACGGCGACGTCCGTCTGGTGCAGGAGGTCCTCGGCCACGCCACCCTCGAGACCCTCCGCGTCTACACGGAGATCACCGACCGGCGCAAGCGCGCCGCCTACCAGCGCCTCGGTGACTACCTCCGCGAGGTCGACGCGGCGGGCCCGGCCGGCTGAGCCCTTGCCATCACCGCGGGCCGGGAGTCCTCGAGCCAGTGGTCGACCAGGCGCAGGAACTCACGAGGTCGCTCGAGCTGCGGCACGTGTCCGGTGTCGGACAGGACCCGGAAGCTCCAGTCCGGCCGCAGCGCGGCGGCCCAGCCGGCTGCGGAGACGCTGACCAGGCGATCGCTGTCGCCATGGATGAGCAACGTCGGCGCCCGCACGGCGTTGATATGGGCCTGCATGGTCTGACGGCGGAGCAGCCAGCGCGTCAGCGAGCGCGAGGCCTCGACAAACGCGCGATGGGGGTCGTCGAGCTCGGTGCGCCACCTGGTGAGCTCGACCTGGGCATGGCGTGTGTCCGGGTTGATCCGCGAGGGATCGACTGTGCAGAGCCTGAGCACGTCATCGACGAGCCGCTCGGCGCCGCGCAGCCTGGTGTGCCTGTCGGTCAACCACCGACCCATCCCGGGCGTGGCCAGCACCAGGAAGGCCACGGTGATCATCAGGGCGAGGCGGCCACCGCGCGTGCGCGGCAGCGCCGGGTCGACCAGCACCAGGCCGGCGATGAGGTCGGGGCGCCGCGCCGCCTCGACGATGCTGATCAGCCCGCCCATCGAGTTCCCCATCAACAGGACAGGGTCTCCCTGGCCGATGTGCCGCACCGCGGCGTCGACGAGGCGCTGGTTGGCGGCGATGGTGGCGTGGCGGTTCTCGATCGGGGTGCGACCGAACCCGGCCAGGTCGATCGACCAGACCCGATGGTGACGCGCCAGCGAGGGGGCGACGTCGCGCCAGTCGAGCAGCGAGCCACCCAGACCGTGGACCAGCACCATGGGCGGCCCGTCGCCGCCGTGGTCCACGGCGTGGACCGGTCCGTCGAGGTCGAGGATCACGTCGCCCACCCCGACGATGCTACCGGGTCACCACTCGCGGGCCGCGCACCGGCGGGGCTCAATGCTCAGGGCGCCAGACGTTGCCGAGCACACGAACCTGGCCGCCGAACCCTTCATCCCAACAGGCCAGCACCTCTGCAGCGATCGGGGGATGCATGTCGAGCCCGGCAAGCTCGTCCCGCTGCCGCCAGGCGACATCCTCGAGCACGCCGTCGTGGCCGATGACGAGCTCTCCACGGGCGGCGGTGGCGGCGAACACGAGGTTGACCAGGTGCCGGCCGCCGGGCTCGATGGCTTCGCAGACGATGATCAGCCTGCCCACGTCGACGAGCAGCCCGGTCTCCTCCAGCAACTCCCTGGCCGCCGCCTCCATCAGCGTCTCACCGGGCTCGACCCCTCCACCCGGCAGGAGCCAGTGACGATGCCCGCGGGTGAAGTGCTCGGCGATCAGGATCCGATCGCCGTCGACCAGGCACACGGCCACGCGGAGGCGCACCCGGAGGTCACTCACCCGGCGGATTATCCGGCGCCTTGACACGAACAGTTGTTCGATGTACCGTCGCGACATGGGAACGTCTGTTCGGGGTGAAGGGTTGATGATCCGCGACTACGGCTCTCAGCTGCGCCGTCCGAGACGGCGTCGCTGGCAGCGTGATCCGCGAGTGGTGATCGCCGGCGTGGTCACCGCCATGGCGGGCTCCGTCCTCCTGGGTGGCAACGTGTACGGGGCCCTCAACGCCGGTCAGCCCGACCGCGTCCAGGTGCACGGCGGCGACAGCATCTGGAGCATCGCCTCACGCCACTACCAGGGTGGCGACGTGCGCGAGCAAGTCGACCAGATCATCGCGCTCAACCACCTCAACGGCGGCTCGATCACTCCCGGCGAGGTCCTGCTCCTGCCGGCACCCTGACCCGTCTGCGCATCACCGCAGGTTCGGGCACCGTCCGCCCCGCGTTGAGCTCGGCGAGCCACGGCACCGAACCTGACGGCCGGGGACTCGGAGTATCGGTTCCCGGGCGTCGCCAGCCACCCCCACCGCCGTCGTCGCCGCCGTCCTCCGCGCTCTCGTTGAGCATGCGCGTGAAGACGATCGCGAACGCGGTGAAGAGGGCCAGCTTGCTCACCAGGGCGATGCACGCACCCGAGATCTGCTGGTCAGCGAGCACCCCAAGCCCGAGCACGCGTGGGGCGGCACTGTAGGTCGGGTACAGCGGGTGCTTGGCGAGCGCCACCGTGATGCCGCCGAAGGTCTGCGGAATCGTGGCCACGAGGATGTAGCCGAGCGTCGCCCAGCGGCTGAGAACGCGCCGGTCGCCCAGCGGCACGACGATCGGCCACCAGAAGAGCAACGACGCCAGCAGGAGGGTGACCTGCTGCACGGCGTAGAGCTCTGGCACCCGCAGCGACGCGTCGTACACCGGGCCGACGTGCCAGGCGAAGAACGCCACGTTGATGGCGGTGATGCCGCTGGCAGGGTGCACCAGCACCCGCGCGATGCGGCGCGCAGCGCGAGGCAAGACCAACCGCGAGCGGTCGGGCAGCGCCAGCAGGATGAATGGCGGGACCACGCCCATCACCAGGGTGATCTGCAGCAGGTGCGCCGTCAGCAGGTAGTGCGCCGCCAGCGTCTCCAGCGGCGACACCCAGGCCATGGCCAGCAGCAGCAGGGCGATCCAGCCGACCGCGCCCCGCCACCACCCGCGACCCTCGCGAGCACAGCGAGCGGAGGCCACGACCACCGCGGCTGTCGCTGCGACGCCGGCGAGCAGGAGAGGGTCGAACGGCACCGTCCACATGGAGGGCAGCACGGTGACACCGTACCGCAGCGGCACCCCGGAGGCCATACCCACAATGCCCTCTGGCATCGATGGGCCTGCGCAACCCCCTCCCGAAGCGGTATACAAGCGGTGCGGTCGATTCAAATGCGTACGTAGAGGCGGGATCGCGTCCAGGAATGCCCAGCAACCCCTATCAGTTCTCACTCCGGACCAGCCGGGCCCCGGGCGACGTGCTCGACGAGGTTGCGGGCCGTCCGCTGCCCGGCATCGCCGTGGCGGAGCGGGGCACGCACTACCTGGTTCTGCGTCCCCAGAGACGTCACCGTTATGGCTCGGACATCGCGGTCGGGGCGGCCATCGTCATCGTCCTGGCGGTGCTCATCGCCACCGCGCTGACACCGGTCCTGATCGTCCTGCTGCCGCTGGCCGTGCTCCCCGCCCTGCCCCTGCTGTTCGACCACCGTCCGACCCTGGCGGTCAGCGCCGTGGTGGATGACGACGGCGGCACGCGCGTGACCGTGCACGGCGAGGCATCGTCCGAGCTGGCTGCCGCGGTCGACGCCTTCCTGGGTGCCCTGCCCGAAGCTCGTCCGCCGCAGGAGGAGGAGGACGCCCGTACGGCCGTGGCGTCGACCGGTTAGCCGATCACCCGGATCACGGCGGTGACGACTCCCTCGATGGTGAGGTCACGAGGGTAGATCGGCTGCAGTGCCGAATTCTCGGGCTGGAGGCGCACGCGGCCGGCCTCGCGGAAGAAGCGCTTGACGGTGACCTCCCCTTCGCCGGTCGTCTCGTTCTCGATTCGCGCCACCACGATTGTTCCGTTCGCGGGGGCGTCGCGACGCGGCCGCACGAGCACGATGTCACCGTCGTTGATGCCGGCGCCGATCATGCTGTCACCGTGGACGGTCAGGGCGTAGGCGTCGTCGCCACCCGCGATCTCCGGGCCGACGCTGATGTGGTCCTCGACGTTCTCCTCGGCCAGCACGGGGGTGCCGGCAGCGACCCGCCCCACCAGGGGCAGGCGCAGCACGTTGCTGGCGAACTGCGGCGCCGAGTGCTCGGCGCCCACCACCTCGACCGTCCGCGACTTGGTCGGGTCCCGGCGGATCAGCCCCTTGGTCTCGAGCGCGTTGAGGTGGTTCTGCACCGTCGACGAGGAGCTCAAGCCGACGGCCTGGCCGATCTCCCTGACCGTCGGGGGGTACGAATGCCGGCTGCCGTGGGTGCGAAGGAACTCGAGGATCTGGCGCTGGCGCCCCTCGACCTGCTCTGTCATGTCAACCTCCAGGCCATCTTTGGCGGTCGCAATGTACCACGGATTCGTCGATAGCGCAAACGGATGTTCTCATCGGCCTGGCAACGCGATCGGCGCGATCACCAGCGTCTCTTGGCACAGCCGTCAACGAGCCGTGCCCGGGCCATCATGCCCCCGCGTTGACCGCGCCCTAGCATCGGGGGCAGTCGCCCCGCAGCCACCAGCACGGGTACACCAGGGGATCGCCAGAACAATGCCTGCACGCGGCAAGTCGCCAAGCATCGACCCGCCCGCCGGCGCGCCCTCGATCCCTGTGGTGACCGGCTGTGGCGAGCCCGGTTGCCGCGCCCAGCCGCTCGAGGCCTGCGCGTATGTCGACAGCCGCGGCCACGCCTGCGGAACCCACTGGTGCGCCGAGCACGCCGAGAGGGTGGGCGGATCGCGCTACTGCCGCCGCCACGCCGGCACCATCGGAGCCCTGGGAAGCAAGGCGAACAACCCGCGCGCCCTCCCCGACGTGGGCCACCGCGGCGCCTCTCTGGTGCGCTGGCTGTACCGGGATCTGGACCCGACGCTGACCACGCTCCTCGAAAGTCTCATGACCGCGCGTGACCACCTTCTGCGCGACAACGAGGTCGCGGTGTCGCGCGACGAGTCCGGGTCGCGGCAGTGGGGAATGAGCTGGAAGCTGGCGTCGCCGTCGGGGGTTCGGGTACGCATCTCCCTGGGCGTCGAGGAGGCCGACGACTCGATCGTGCTCGTGCGCCTCGACGACAGTGTGGTGGCCACCGGCACGCCGCCGTGGATCGAGGCGCGTCGCCGCGGACAGACCCTGACCAAGCAGCAGGACGCGGAGCAGCGTCGAGAGTTCTACGCCTTCATCGTCGACTACCTGGCCCAGGCGTTGCGGGAGAAAGCCTGACCGCGGTCAGCACGGTGTCGGCCAGCGCCGCCGTCGAGGTATCGGCACGACGCTCGAGGCGCAGCACGCAGGGCTCATGGCGAAACCAGGTGCGCTGTGCCTTGACGTACCGGCGGGTGCGCTGCAGCGTTGCCGCGCGCGCGTCCTCGACGCCGATCGCGCCGTCGAGCAGCGCGAGGGCCTCGGTGTAGCCGATCCCCGCGCGTCTCAGCGCCGCCGGGGTGGTCCCGCGGCTCAGCTCCTCGTCGACCTCCGCGACCATCGCGCCTGTCGCGAACATCGCATCCATCCGCGCATCGAGCGCGTCGGCGTGGATGGCGCGCTCGGCGTCCAGGATCACCACGTCCACCTCCACTCCGCCCGCGGTGCGGCGTGCCTCGGCCAGGGAGGCGGCACCATCGCGCAGCAGCTCGAGGGCTCGGATCACACGACGTGGATTGGCCAGGTCGACGGACGCGCAGCCCTGCGGGTCGCGATCATGCAACTCTGCCGCCAGCCGCTCGAGGCCGCCGGGAGCCGACGCCACCGCGGTGAGCTGCGCGCGCGTCGCCTCGTCAGGGTGCGCACCACCGAACCCCCATCCCTCGCGCAGCGCACGGAGGTACTGTCCCGTGCCGCCGACGAGGATCGCCGGGATGCCGCTTGCCCGCAGGCCGGCGAGTGTGGTCCTCGCGCGCTCGAGCCAGTCGGCGACGGTGAACGGAGCACCCGGTTCGCAGAGGTCCAGGAGATGGCAGGGCACGCCTCGCAACTCCGTCGCTGAGGGCGTGGCCGTGCCGACGCGCAACCTCCGGCTCACTTGTCGCGAATCGGCGTTGATCAGCTCGGCGCCGATCCGCCGCGCCAGCTCGACGGCGAGGACTGTCTTGCCGGTGGCCGTCGGTCCGGCGATGGCCAACGGGCGGAGTTGGGTCATTCCGCGGGTCGGTGGAAGATGCGCCGCAGGCTGGCGTCGTCGAACAGGGCCAGCGCCGGCCGGCCATGTGGGCACGTGTACCCGCCGGGGGTGTCGACCAGCCGGTCGAGCAGTCGCTGCTGCGCATCGCCGGCGAGCTCGTCGCCGAACCGCACCGCGGCGTGGCAGGCGATCAGCGCCGCCGCGCGATGCCGCTGCTCGGTGACCGGGCCACCTGCACCCATCGAGTCGAGGAGCTCGCCGAGCAGCCGCGACGGGTCAGCCGCGCTGGCGCCGGCGGGAACCGCGGTGCAGCGCAACGTCGTTGGTCCGAAAGCGTCCACCGTGAAGCCGTATGACTCGATCAGCTCGCCGTGCACGGCGAACAGGTCCATGCGTCGCGCATCGCACTCCACGAGCGCTGGGATCAGCAACATCTGACCGTACGCGGCGCCTGATGCCCACTCACTGAGCAGCTCTGTGTAGAGCACCTTCTCGTGGGCGGCGTGCGGGTCGACGATGACGACTCCGAACGGCGACGTCGCCAGCAGCCAGCGTCCCCCCTGCTGTCCGAGCGCGCGCAGCGGTCCCATTGCACCCAGGGTGACGTGCTCGGCGTCAGGCGACGGGGCGCCGGCCGTCTCTCTGACATGCTCGCCGGTGCTGCCGGCTGCGCCGTTGGCATCGTCGACGCGTGTCGCAGGGATGGACGTCCCCGGCGAGGGCCACGCGACGATGCCATCGGCCAGCCGCAGCGCGCTCGCGTCCGGCGCCGCCGCGTTGTACACGGACGCCCCTTCGAGTGCCCGCCAGCAGGCGGCCTGCACGGCCGCGAAGACCGCACGCTCATCGCGAAAGCGCACCTCGCGCTTGGTGGGGTGCACATTGACGTCCACCTCGAGAGGGTCGAGCGTCACGCTGACCACGCCGAACGGGTGCCGCCCGGTGGGAACCACGCCGCGGTATGCCTCGCTGACAGCGGCGAGAAGCGCGCGGTTGTGCACCCGGCGCCCGTTGACCACGAGCACGAGACCGGCGCGGGTACCGCGATGCCGGCGCGGCTGGCTGATCGCACCACCAACGTTGATGTCACCCTCGGCAGCAACCGGCAGGAGCTCCCTGGCTTCGGCGCCGAACACGCAGCGCAGGGCATCCTCCAGGGTGCCGCCCGGCGAGCGCAGCCGGGTGCGGCCGTCGACCGTACAGCTGACGCGTACCTCAGGGTGCATCAACACCATGTCGGCGACGACGGCAAGCGCCGCCGCGGACTCGGCACGCTCGCTGCGCAAGAAACGCAACCGCGCCGGGGTGGCCGCGAACAGGTCGAGCACCTCCACCGACGTCCCGGCCGGGCCTCCCCAGGCGCCCTCCTCCACTCTCTCGCCGTGGCGCAGGCGCAGCCGGGCGCCGGCAGCGGCGGTGCGCAGGTGCGAGGCGATGGTGACGTCCGCCACCGCAGCGATGCTGGCCAGAGCCTCGCCGCGGAAGCCGAGCGTGGCGACGGCCTCGAGATCGGTGACGGAGCGGATCTTCGACGTGGCATGGCGCGCCAGCGCCAGCACCAGCTCCGCGGCGGCGATCCCCACCCCGTCGTCGACGACGCGGATGCGAACCGTGCCCGCGCCGTCCACGACGACGTCGACGGCGCGCGCACCGGCGTCGATGGCGTTCTCACACAGCTCCTTGACCACGGAGGCGGGCCGCTCGACGACCTCCCCCGCGGCGATGGCGTCCGCCACGGATTGCGACAGCCGGCGGATCTCCACCGTCGCCGGGTCGCTCGCCACCGTCAGGGCGCTGCGCGCTCGCGCAGCTCGGCGAGCTTGTTGAGCGCGGCCAGCGGGGTGAGGCCCTCGATGTCGAGCTGGGCAAGCTCTTCGACGACGGGATGTTGCGGTGGAGCGGCGATGCCGAGACTGAGCTGGTCGGGGGTGTCGGCCCCGCTGCCGGCCACCGGGCGTTCGCGCTCGAGGTCGGCGAGCAGCTGCCGGGCACGCACCAGCACCCCGGCCGGCATGCCCGCCAGCCTGGCGACATGGATCCCGTAGGAACGGTCGGCCCCGCCGGGGACGATGCGGTGCAGGAAGGTGATGCCGTCACCCTCCTCGAGCACGTCGACGCGGGCGTTGCGGACCCGCGGCAGCCTCTGCGCGAGCGCGGTCATCTCGTGGTAGTGCGTCGCGAACAGGGTTCGGCAGTTGAGATGGGGTGCCTCGTGCAGGTGCTCCACAACCGCCTGGGCGATCGACATGCCGTCGTATGTCGACGTCCCGCGGCCGAGCTCGTCGAGGATGACCAGGCTGCGCGAGGTGGCCTGGCGCAGGATGGCGGCGGCCTCGGCCATCTCCACCATGAAGGTGGAGAGCCCACCGCTGAGGTCGTCCTGGGCGCCGATGCGCGTGAAGATGCGGTCGCACACGCCGATCCGCGCGCGGGTCGCGGGGACGTAGCTGCCCACCTGGGCCAGCAGCGCGATCAGCGCCACCTGGCGCAGGTAGGTCGATTTGCCCGCCATGTTGGGGCCGGTGAGCACGACGATCCGCTCTGCGGCGTCCAGCCGGCAGTCGTTGGGCACGAAGCGGCCGGCCCCGAGCGCGCGCTCGACCAGGGGATGGCGACCCTGGTCGACGTCGAGCACACCGGAGCCGTCGACCAGTGGACGCACCCACTGCTCGTCGGCGGCGACGCATGCCATCGAGCGATGCACATCGATCAGCGCCACCGCCTGGGCGGCGTCGAGAAGCGTCGCCGCGTGGCCGGCCACCTCGGCGGTGAGCTGCGCGAGCAACTGGTGCTCGCGTGCCAGCGCGCGCTCGCGGCCGCCCAGGACGGTGCTCTCGCGCTCCTTGAGGTCGGCGGTGATGTATCGCTCCGCGCCGACGAGCGTCTGCTTGCGCACGTACTCGGCTGGGACGGTGTCGCGATGGGCGTTGGGAACCTCGATGTAGTAACCGAACACGCGGTTGTAGCCGACCTTGAGCGAGCCGATCCCGCTGCGCAGCCGCTCGACGCCCTCCAGGGCGGTGATCCACGCTCGCGCGTCCGCGCCGGCTGCCACCAGGTCGTCGAGCTCGGCATCGGCCCCCGGCCGGATGCAGCCGCCGTCCCTGGCGGTGCCCGGGGGATCGTCGACGAGCAGATCGCGAAGGCGAGCCGAGAGCCCGTCAGGGGCCACGCAGCGCACGGCTGCCCCCACAAGCTCGCCCGCGGTCACGCGCGACAGGATGTCCTGCACGGCGGGGAGCGCCGCACACGCCTGGCGGATGGCGCCGAGGTCGCGCGGACTGGCGGTGCCCTGCACGCAGCGGGCCACAAGCCGTTCGAGGTCACGGACTGCGGCCAGGGCCTCGCCGAGGGTGTCGCGCATCCGCGGTGCGTCAACAATCGCGTCGACGGCGTCGTGTCGCGCGAGGATGAGCAGCGGCTCGGTCAGCGGTTCGAGCAGGCGGGCGCGGAGCAGGCGCGCGCCCATCGGGGTGCGGGTGCGGTCGAGAAGCGTTGCCAGCGACGCGCCGGAGCCGCCCAGCGGCGTCAGCAGCTCCAGGTTGCGCCGTGTCTGCGCGTCAAGTCGCATGACGGCGCTCTCGCCGCGCCTCCTCACATGCACGAAGCCCGCGCTCAGCATCAGCCGCGCCCGCTCGCAGTAGGCCAGCACCGCCCCGGCGGCGCAGACAGCGCGGTCGACCCCGTCGACGCCGAGCCCGTCGAGGGCCAGTGCGCCGGTCACCCCGAGCAGGCGGTCGCGGGCGCGAGACGCGTCGAAGAACGCGGGCGGGAGAAGCGTCCGCACCGTGCCGGGCAGCAGGCCCGGCGGCAGCTCGGTTCCGTCGTCGGCGACCAGGACCTCGGCGACATCAAGCCGTTCGCATTCCTCGCGAAGCGCGGCGGCGTCCCAGCCGCCGGCGACCTCGGTGAGGAGCAATTCCCCGCCGGCGGTGTCGAACGCGGCGATCCCGGTACGTCCGCCGTCGTTGTGCAGGGCCACACAGCGGGCCACGCGCGACTCGTCCAGGTACTCGCTGTCTGTCGCCGTGCCGGGGCTGAGCACGCGGGTCACCTCGCGCCGCACCAGCTTGCCGGCGACAACCTCCCCGACCTGGTCCCAGAGAGCCACCCGCCGGCCCGCCTCGAGGAGTCGGCGGATGTATGTCGTGCAGGCGTGGTGGGGAACGCCGCACATGGGCACGCGTCCGGCGGCGCCGAAGCCGCGACCCGTGAGGGCCACGCCGAGGATCGGGGCGGCCTCCTGCGCGTCGGCTCCGAACATCTCGTAGAAGTCGCCGAGCCGCGCCATCACGATGGCGTCGGGGTACTCGGCCTTGACCGTGCGGTACTGCTGGAGGATCGGCGTGGCCCCCGCCTCATCGAGGTCGATCATCGGCCGGCGCTCGTCGCCGCCCGCGCTCTCGTGGGGCGCGGGGCCCCTCCCGCGGCGGGTCACGCCGCCGCGGTGATCGTGTCGAGCTCGAGCTGCCAGTGGGTGACGGCGGCCACCCTGCCGGTGTGCAGCTCGCCGGCGGCGGCGCTGCCCGCGGGCAGCCACGCCACCTTGCCCTGGCGGGTGCGGCCAAAGCCGCGTCCGTCCTCGGCAACGCCTTCGACGAGCACCTCGACGCGATGGCCGAGCAGCGCGCGGTTGCGTTCCAGCGCGATGCCGCGCTGGATGTCGAGCAGGTGGTTGAGCCGCAGCTTCTTCTCCGGCAACGGGACATCGTCGGGACGTCGCGCCGCCGCCGTCCCCGGTCGCACCGAGTACGCCTGGATGTGCACCACGTCGTAGCGGATGTCGCGGAGCAGCTGAACGGTCCCCTCGAACTCCGCCTGCGTCTCGCCGCTGAAGCCGACGATGATGTCGGTGGTCAGGGCCAGGTCGGGCACCGTCCGCCTCGCGTCGTCGATCTTGTCGCGGTACTCGGCGACGCGGTAGACGCGACGCATGCGTCGCAGCAGCTCGTCGTCACCCGCCTGCACCGGCAGGTGGAGCTGCTCGCACACCGTGGGCAGGTCGCGCATCGCCGCGAACAGCTGGGGCACGGCGTTGCGAGGGTGCGACGTGAGGAAGCGCAGACGCCACAGGCCGGGCACGGCGTCGACCGCGGCGAGCAGCTCGGGGAGGCCTGTCCCCGCCTGCGGGTCGCAGTAGCTGTTGACGTTCTGGCCGAGCAGGGTGACCTCGCGCACGCCGCGACTGACCAGCCGCTGCACGTCCTCGACGATCTCGGCGGTGGTGCGGCTGCTCTCGCGGCCGCGAACGAAGGGCACGATGCAGTACGTGCACATCTCGTTGCAGCCACCCATGACCGGAACGTAGGCGAGCAGGCGATCGGACGCCGGCAGCATCACCGGGCCCTCGACATCGCCGCCATACAGAGACTGCAGGCGTGCGAAGAAGCCCTCCGGCTCGCGGACATCGAACATGTAGTCGAGGTCCACCATCCGCTCCAGCAGCGCCGAACCGTGCTCGACGGCCATGCAGCCGGTGAGCGCGATCGCCCTGCCGGGGCGTGCCTTCTTCCAGGGGATGAGCTCCTTGAACTTGCCATACACCTTCTGCTCAGCGTTGGAGCGCACCGCGCAGCTGATCAACACAGCGATGTCGGCATCGCCGAGCGCCACATCGGGGACGAAACCGATCTCCGCGAACGACTCGGCGAGGCGCTCGTGGTCGGCGTCGTTCATCTGGCAACCGATGTGCCACAGGTGCACGCGCGGTGGGCGGCCCAGGCGGGGCACGATGGGCTGCCTCGCCGTCGCCGGCTCGGGCCCGGCCCCGGCTCGCTGGGCGAGCGGCAGCGGCTTGAAATGCGATGCGGAGGAGCTCAGAGCAGGCAGGTACACGCTGCCGGCAAGCCTAGCGAGTGCCGGGCACGGCCGTTCAGCGATCCCCCACCGAAGAGTTCTCGGACATCGACGCCGGGCCCGCCTCCACCACCCAGGCAGTCGCCGCCGGAAGACTGGGCATTGCCAAACCGCCGCTTTCGGGTCACCATTCCGGCCGAGCCGGGGGCGTGTGCCCCCGCGCGGGAGGAGGTCGAGATGCCCCGGACGCGACTCTTGGTCATGGCTGCCGTTCCACTGCTGGCGGCGGCGAGCCTGCTGGCTGTGCCATCGCCCGTCCACGCGGCTGGAACAACATGGACGGTGCTCACCACTGCGGATGACACCGGCACCGTCGCCTGCCTGACCCCGGCCCACACCTGCGTCACGCTTCGCGATGCGATCAACCAGGCGAGCTCCGACGTGGGCGACACCATCAGCCTGGGCGCCCACACCTACACGCTCTCGACGTGCACAGGCGTCGAGCCCGACGCGGGTGCGCTCGAGATCGACCACGATATGACCATCCGTGGCCAGGGATCGGCGAAGACGACCATCGCCGGGGGCACCTGCCTCGGCGCTGGCGCCTGGGACAACAGCCTGATCGTGACCTGCAATTCGCCGGCGCTGACCGTCGACGGCGTGACTCTCACCGGCGGCTATGCCAGCAACAGCTCCCCGAGCGACAGCGGGACGGGAGGAGCCATCAACGAGGGCGGGATATCGTTCTGCGACCCGAGCAACCTGAGCCTGACCATGAACGACGTCGACGTCTTTCAGAACAAGGCTTCGGGCAACGGTGGTGGCATCTACACCTCCGGTGCCAACGTGTCGCTCACCAATGTCACCTTCAGCCATAACCGGTCGTTGAACGAGACCGCCGGCGCGATGTACTTCTCCGGCGCCAACACCCTGAGCATGCTCAACGTGTACGCGCACGACAACTCGCAGAGCTGTGACTGCAACACGACTTCCTTTTTGGGAGGAGGGGCGTTCCGAATCATCGACACCTCGACGACCGCCGGGACCGCGACCAACATCCTCATCGAGCACAACACCGCCAACGGCTTCACCGGTGGCGGAGTGCTCCAGGAAGGCGCGGGCACCGTCGACTGGAACAACGTCACCTTAGACGGTAACAGCGCCCCCAACGATTTCGGCGGCGGCATGTATCTCACTGACGGGACGACCGCGAAGCTCACCAACGTCACCGCGACCAACAACACCGCAAAATCCTGGGGCGGAGCCTTCGGCGTCGGCCTCCTCATCGCGCCGAGCACGCTGACCATCCGGGCCGGAACGATCAGCGGCAACAGCGTCACCGCGTCCGGGGGCGGCGGCGCCATCTTCACCAACTCAGGGCCGACCACGATCACCCAGACCATCCTGCACAACAACCTGGCCAACGGTGCCCTCAACGAATGCACCAAGGCGCTCGGTGGCACCATCGCCTCCGGCGGCTACAACCTCGGTGACGACACCTCGTGCGCGCTGTCGAAGGCGACGGACACGCAGAATGCCGCCAAGGATCCGCTGCTCGGCTCATTGGCGACCAACAGCGTCAGCTCCGGGATCCCGCCGGTGGTCGGCGCCGGCGCCGACAGCAAGGCGCTGAGCACCGAAGCGCTGGGCACGGGCAGCCCGGCGATCGACGTGGTGCCGGGCAGCTTCTGCCCGCCGCCGGCAACCGACGAGCGTGGCGTCACCCGCCCCCAGGGCGCGGGCTGTGAGATCGGCGCCTTCGAGGTCCAGGTCGTAGCGGTGCCGGTGCCGGTTCCGACCACCGGGGCCGTGCCTGCTGGGCCGGTCTCTGGACTTGGGTACGTCCTGCTGGTGATCGGCGGGCTGCTGGGAGCCTGCGTTGTCGGCGCTCCGCTGCGGCGACGTCGCCACCCGACACACTGAGCAGCCTCGCCGCATCCCTACCGCAGCCGGTGCGCAGGCCGTTCGGCGACGTCCGTGAGCCCGGTGAAAAAGGCCACGACCTCGGGGGCAGACCGCAGCCGCTGAAACCTGAGATGACCGAGCGAGGGATCGCCCATCGCGGCCTGGTAGCGCTCGCGGTACACAGCGTGCTGTGTCCACGACCAGCGGATGATCGAACGCTCGGGCTGCCATGACAGCGTCTCGCGGAGGCGCTCCCGATTGCCATTCCACAGCGTCCGACGGGTGACGGCTCGGCTGAGGGTGCGCCAGATGATGCGCCGCATCACGATGCGTCGCGGGAGGTCGAGCCACACCACCGTGTCGGCGCGCGCCCAGATGAGGTCGCGCACCTGCCTGTAGTTGCCGTCGATCACCCAGCGCGGTTCAGCGACAAGGACGCCGACACGCCGTCGAAACTCAGCAGTGTCGAGCTCAGTCCAACCGGGCTGGTGGAAGAGAGAGTCGAGCTCGATGTGCGGGGCCTGCAAGCACCGGGCCACCCGCCGCGCCAGAAAGGTCTTACCCGTCCCTGAATTCCCCACAACTGCAACACGGTCCATGCGCGCCAGTATGGAGTGGCCTTAAGGGACGACCGAGAGGGGAAGGCGCCATCGCGAAGGGAGCATCCGCAGCAGCAAGGAGACAGCCGCGCTGGCTCCGCAGCGCCCGCGAGGACAAGCGACCGAAGCGATGGCGCCTTCCCCGGCTTCTACTGCACCCCTCAGCGCTGCTCCACAAGGAGCCGGATGCCGGTCCTCTCCTCGCCGTCGATCGAGATGTCGATGAACGACGGGATGCAGACCAGGTCGATGCCTCCCGCGGCGACGTACCCCCGCGAGATGGCGATCGCCTTGACGGCCTGGTTGATCGCACCCGCACCGATGGCCTGCACCTCCACCCGGTGCTGGGTGCGGACCACGCCGGCGATCGCACCCGCGACGGCCACCGGTTTGCTGGTCGCTGAGACCTTGAGGATTTCCATGGGGTTCGACTCCCCCTTTGAGGACCGTTGCGAGGGCGGTTGCTGCGACGTGATCATGAGATTGTCGCGATTGTGAGGCGAGGCGGCGAGTCGCGGGTTTCCCCGCGATGCAATCGTTACTTCGCGTACTCGACGCTGCGGGTCTCACGCAGGACGACGACCTTGATCCGGCCGGCGTAGTTGCCCTCGGCGTGCAACCGCTTGGCAATCTGCCGGGCGAGCACCTGAGCGCGGTCATCGCTGATCTCGTTGGGGCGGACCATGACGCGCAGCTCCTTGCCGGCCTGGACGGCAAAGCTGTGTTCCACCCCGTCGAACTCGCCGGCGATGGCCTCAATGCGTTCCAGGCGCTTGAGCGATGCGCTGAGCGCTTCGCGGCGGGCTCCGCGCCTGCCGGCGGCGATGCTGTCGGCGGTCATCACGATGAACGCCCCGACCGAGCGCGGCTCCTCGTCGTAGTGATGGGCGCGGACCGCCTGCACCACCGCCGCGGGCCGGCCGAGCCGCGCCAGGATCTCGCCGCCGATGATGGCGTGCGAGCCCTCCACGGTGTGCTCCACCGCCAGGCCGATGTCGTGGAAGAGGCCGATCTCCCTGGCCTCCTGCTCGTCGTAGCCGATCTCGGCGGCGATCATCCCGGCAATTGCCGCGGTGTCCTTGCTGTGGCCGAGCACGTTGTGGCCGTAGGAGTTGCGAAAGCGGAGCGTCCCCAGCAGCTTGGCCAGCTCGGGGTGCACCGAGGGGATGCCCAGCTCCTGGCAGGCCGCCTCGCCCTCCTCCTTGATCCGCTGGATGATCTCGCCACGGCTCTTGCCAACCATCTCCTCGATCCGGGCCGGGTGGATGCGACCGTCCGCGAAGAGCCGCTCCAGGGTGACCCTGGCCACCTCGCGCCGGACCGGGTCGAAGCCGCTGAGGACGACGGATTCGGGTGTCTCGTCGACGATGACGTCGACACCCGTGGCAGCCTCCAGCGCGCGGATGTTGCGCCCCTCCCGGCCGATGATCCTGCCCTTGAGGTCATCGCTGGGCAGGTGCATGACCGTGACCGATGACTCCCCGGTCTGGTCGGAAGCGTGGCGCTGCATGGCGGCGATGAGAATCTCGCGACTCCGCTCCCCCGCCTCCTCGTGGACGCGCCGGTCGGCGTCGCGGATTCGCTCCGCCACCTCGGCGTCGAGCTCCGCCTCCACGTCGGCGATGAGCTCGGCCCGCGCTTCCGCCTGGGAGAGACCGGCCACCCGCTCGAGCTCGCGGCCGACCATGGCGCGCTCGCTCTCGGTGGTCTGGCGGACCTCTTCGAGCTCCTCCTCGCGGCGGGTCAGGCGCTGCTCGCTCTGCTCGAGCTCACGCAGGCGCCGCTCGTGCGCTTCCTCGCGCTGGCTGTTGCGCTGCTCGAGGCGGGCCACCTCGGCACGGCGCTCGCGCACCTCGGCCTCGGCCTCCCCGCGGATGCGGAAGGCCTCCTCGCGCGCCGTGACCAGGACCTGCTGCGCCTCGTGCTCCAAGGACTGCGCGTGCGCGTGGAGCTCGGTGTCGGCCACGTCGCGTCCGTGGCGAGCACTGTCGGCGACACGCCGCCCGTACACGAAGGCCGCCACGGCGAAGACCACGGCGATGCCCAGCCCGATCAGGGCGACGATCTCGATTGTGATTGGGGTTTCCTCGGGGTCGCGGTGCTTGGGGTGCAGCGCACCCAGCGGCGGCGGCTCATCATCGCGACGGTGCGGGCCCGAATCGGGCTCGGATCCGTCGCCCGCGGCCGGTGCGGCCGGCGGGGGTGAGACGTGCTGGCATTGTAGTGGCGAAAGAGGTCCCGCGAAAGTGCGTATGCGCGCGCTCGATTACGCTACTGGCGAGTGAACCCTCAGACCTTGCTGCCCCCGCCCCGCGACGGCGGAGTCGAGAGCTTGAACGTTCCCGGAGTCGCCGAGTTCGACGTCCCCTCCGCTCCGGCTGGGGACCAGGCCTTCGCAGCCTCCCTCGAAAGCAACCTGGCGCAGAGCCGGCCAAGCGCGATCGGGGCTCTCTTGGCCGGCACGACGCTGCTTCGGATCGCCACGTCGGGCGCGGCGATCGCCATCGGCTTCGACCTCGTCGACATGTTCGGCGGCCGGCCCAACGGGCTGGTGGTCGGCTTCATCGGGGCCAGCCAGGCCGTGCCGGAGATGGTGTTCGCCCCCTTCCTCGCCCGCTTCGCGGACCGCTTCGGACGGCGCCTCTTCCTGATCGGCGGTCCGCTGTTCTGCCTGCTCGGCGCCATCATGCTGAGCCTGGCGACCCGACCAGAGTCGATCGTGGTCGCGCGCTTGGTGGAGGGTGTCGGCGCCGCCTGCTTCATCCCCACGGCGCTGGGCACCATCGCGGCGGCCACCAGCCACAGCCGCGAGGTACGGGCGCGGGCGAGCGGCGCCTTCGAGGCCGCCAACCTGGCCGGGTACGCGGGCGGCTTCGTGGTCGGTCCCTTCGCGTACCACTGGCTGCAGCACGGTGCCTTTCTGATCCTGGCCGGTCTCTACCTCTGCGCCGCGCTGGTGTGCGCTGCGCTCGTGCCCTACGTGCCGCCGCTCCCGGTGAGCCCGATCGCCCGCGTCCTGGGGGCGATCGTGGGACCGGGACCGATTCGCACCTTCCTGCCGGCGTGGATGGCCGCGTTCGCGCTGCTCGGCGCCTATGCTGCACACCTGCCCGCGCTGCTCCGCCGCCAGCCGGTGCCGGGCCAGACGCTCCTTCACCACTTCGACGAGCGTCTGATCTCGGTGATCCTGGTCAGCTGGATCGGGCTGCTGTTGATCGGCATCGTCATCTGGACGCCGTGGGTGACCAGGCTCGGGGCGGTGCGAACCATGCGCCGGGCAGCGCCCGGGGCATGGCTGATATCGGGCGCACTGCTCGCTCTCAACCACAGCCCGCTTGACTGGGCGCCGTTGTACATCCCCCTGCTGGTGATCGGCATCCTGGTGCTCGCCGGCTTCGGCCCGGCCGCGGTCACCTATCTCGCCGAGTGTTCGGAGACGTTCGTTGCCGATCGATCAGCGCTGATGGCCTTCTACACAGTCGCACTCGCCGGCGGTGGGGCGCTGGGGTCGGTGATCGGCGGATTCGCGGTGCGGCTCGACTACGCCGACGGGCTGGTGCTTTTCGGCCTGTTTCTGACGGTGTTCGCCTTCGCCGCGTTGACGCCGGCTCTGCGCTACGAGCGTGCGCTGCTGCAGCGGTCCGACACCAGGCCGGCTCCCGCCACCGCGCCCTGACCCGGCCCCTGCCGGTGATGCGCTAGCCGGTGAGGCGGCGGCCGTCGGTCACCATGCATACGCCTGAGGGGCCGGGCCGACCGGGGGGAAGATCTCGTCGAGACGAGCAAGAGCCTCCGTGTCGAGCTGGACGTCGAGGGCCCGGATGCTGCCCTCCAGCTGCTCGATGGTGCGAGGGCCGACGATCGGGGCGGTGACACCCGGCTGGGCGAGCAGCCAGGCGATCCCGACGTCGGCCGGGTGGTGTCCCAGCTCGTCGCACAGCGCCTCGTACTG
This sequence comes from Candidatus Dormiibacterota bacterium, assembly GCA_036276135.1. GTDB lineage: Bacteria > Chloroflexota > Dormibacteria > Aeolococcales > Aeolococcaceae > Aeolococcus. Next base: position 11,858 of record DATBEL010000084.1, on the reverse strand, counting down.
CTCGATCTGGCCCCGGTGCTCGTTGAGCACCTTCTGCGTCGACTCCGACGCGGACCGGCCCTCCTTCTGCTTGCGGAGGATGCCGCCGAGGGCTCCGCGCATCAGCGGGCTCCACGGGATGATCCCAATCCCGTATTCGCGCGCCGCCGGGATCACCTCCATCTCGAGGCGGCGTTCGATGAGGTTGTACAGCGACTGCTCGCTGACCAGCCCCTGGCGGTGCCGGGCTCGTGCTGCCTCCTGCGCCTGCACCAGGTTCCAGCCCGCGAAGTTCGACGAGCCGACGTAGACGACCTTGCCCTGGCGGATCAGCGTGTCCATCGCCTGCCAGATCTCATCCCACGGCGTGTCCAGGTCGACGTGGTGCATCTGGTAGAGGTCCAGGTGGTCAGTCTGCAGGCGACGCAGTGAGCCCTCGCAGGCGCGGATGATGTTGCGCGCCGAGAGAAACGTGTCGTTGGGCCAGTCGCTCATCGACCCATACAACTTGGTGGCCATGACCACCTTGTCGCGGCGGCCGCCACCCTGGGCGAACCAGCGGCCCACGATCTGCTCGGTCAGCCCCTCCCCCTTCTTCCACCCGTACACGTTGGCGGTGTCGAAGAAGTTGATCCCCTCGTCGAGGGCGCGGTCCATGATCGCGTGCGAGACGCCCTCGCTGGCCTCCGGCCCGAAGTTCATGGTGCCGAGGCAGAGCCGGCTGACGGAGAGGCCCGAGCGGCCCAGGTGCGTGTACTCCACGCTCACAGTCTGACCGGCGGGTCAGCTCTGGCGCTCGAGCTCGCGCAGCACCCAGCTGACAGTTTCGGAGTCGAACCCGCGACGCTGCAGGGCGCCGCCGAGGCGCTGCCGGCCCTGGCGGGATGTGATGTCATTTGACGCTCGCTGTGCCAGGTGACGACCGAGCTTCAGCGCTGCCGCCCGCTCGTCCTCGATGTCGACGTCGGCCAGGGTGGCGCTGATCGCCTCGGGGGTGACCCCGCGGGCGCGCAGCTCGGCGCCGACCTGGATGCGTCCGTGGCCGGTTCGCTGCCGGCGTGTCGCAATCGCGCTGGCCAGGACGGCATCGTCGACATAGCCGCGCGCCACCATCGCCGCCGTGGCCGCCGCCGCCACTTCAGGGCTGAAGCCGCGTCCCACGAGTCGTCGCTCGAGCGCTGCCGCCGACTGCGCCGCAGCGGTGAGGATTCGCACCGCCACCTCTTGCGCGGCGATGACCGAATCGGGGTCTTCGGGCGGCGCCGGCGCCTGGCGGCGGCCGGCGCTGCCCGGGTTGCTCACGCCGCCGGACCGACCGGGATCGGCGGGGCGACGCCGTTGCCGTCCGGGGCGTCGAGCGGGGTGACCTCCGGCAAGGACTGCACCTTCACCTTGCCGGCGATCTCCTCGAGCAGCTCGGCGTTCTGACGAAGGAAGTCACGAACGTTCTCGCGGCCCTGGCCGAGCCGCATGTCCCCGTACGAGAACCAGGCGCCGCTCTTGTCGACGACCTTGGTGTCGATGGCGATGTCGAGCACGCTCCCGGCGTACGAGATCCCCTCGTTGTAGAGGATGTCGAACTCGGCAACCCGGAACGGGGCGGCGATCTTGTTCTTGACAACCTTGACCTTGACTCGGTTGCCGACGACGTCGAGCCCCTGCTTGATCGAGTCGATCTTGCGAATGTCCATGCGCACGGACGCGTAGAACTTCAGCGCGCGACCGCCGGTGGTGGTCTCGGGGTTGCCGAACATCACCCCGATCTTCTCGCGGAGCTGGTTGATGAAGATCACGCAGGTGTTGGACCGCGAGATGGCGGCGGTGAGCTTGCGCATCGCCTGGGACATCAGCCTGGCCTGGAGGCCGACGTGGCTGTCTCCCATCTCGCCGTCGATCTCAGCCTTGGGGACCAGCGCTGCCACCGAGTCGATGACGACCACGTCGACCGCCCCGCTGCGCACCAGAACCTCGACGATCTCGAGCGCCTGCTCGCCGGTGTCGGGCTGGGAGATGAGCAGCTCGTCGGTGTTGACGCCGATGCGGCCCGCGTACTGCGGGTCGAGAGCGTGCTCGGCGTCGATGAACGCGGCCACGCCGCCCAGCTTCTGGGCCTCCGCGATGATGTGCAGGGTGAGCGTGGTCTTGCCCGACGACTCCGGGCCGTAGATCTCGATGACGCGGCCACGGGGCACCCCGCCCACGCCCAGGGCGATGTCCAGGGTGAGGGCGCCCGTCGGGATCGCCTCCACACGCTGGGTGCGTGCCTCGCCGAGGCGCATGATCGCTCCCTTGCCGTGGGCGCGCTCGATCTGTCCAAGCGCTGTCGTGAGTGCCCGATCCCGCTCTGTCGTCACCGCCTCACTCCCCTTGCCGGCGGCCACTCGCCGCCCGTTGACCTCGATATCGGGCTCGATGGTACGACTTTCTGGTGTTGTTGTCAAAGCAGAAACTCCATGAACGGTGGAATGAGTTGGGCCGGTGCTGCGGAGGTCGCCGGGCGGGCTGGTCGTGATGTTGAGCGAACGGATGTTTGCCCCACTGTAGCTGCTGGTGGTCGAGATGACAACGCCAGCATGGAGGTGGGCGGCGACAACAGGCTGTCGCGGCGGTCGCGTGGTTCACGCCAGCCCGACGAGCAACTCGAGCGCAGCCTGGACCGCTGCCGCACGGTTGCCTTCGCGGCCGTGGTCGCCGTCGAGCCGAACCACACGCTCACCGCCCGGCGCGGCCAGTGCGATGAAGACCAGTCCCGCCGGCTTGCCGCCCTCCTCTGGACCAGGCCCCGCGACCCCCGTGGTGCTCACGCCCACCTCGGCGCCGAGGCGCTCGCGCACACCGCGCGCCATCGCCGCCGCCACCTCTTCGCTGACCGCGCCATGCCGGGCCAACGTGCTCGGAGCCACGTCGAGCAGTCGGATCTTGACGGCGTTGTCGTAGGCGATCACGCCGCCGACGACGTATGTCGACGAGCCGGGCACGGCCGTCAACGTGGCGCCGAGCAGGCCACCGGTGCACGACTCGGCAACGGCCACGCGCCAGCCCCTGGCCCGCAACACCTCGCCGGCCACCGCCGTGTCGGGGAACAGCTTGGCGAGTTGCGGCCCCGGCTCATCCGCCGCCATCAGATCACGAAGCGCCGGTAGCGCCAGAGGTAGTCGAGCCCGCTCAACACCGTTGCGGTGACAGCGACCCCGACCACCACCAGAGCCGGGACATGCAGCACCGGGTAGGGCTGCTCGAGGATCAGCAGCCCGATCATGAGATTCTGGCTCAGCGTCTTGGACTTGCCCCAGGGGGTCGAGGCCATCACCACTCCCTGGTTGGCCGCGACGAATCGGAGGCCGGTGATGAGGAATTCGCGGCCGAACACGACCACGACGACCCACGCCGGGATCACCATCTGGCCGACGAGGATGACCAGCACGGTGATCACCAGGATCTTGTCGGCCAGCGGGTCGAGGAACTTGCCGAGCTCGCTGACCATGTGGCGCCGCCGCGCGATGTGACCGTCGAGTGAGTCGGTCGCTGCAGCGGTGGCATAGACCGCCGCGCTCACCTGGTCGTGGTAGGCGAACCCGGCGCTGAGCGAGAAGCCGATGACCGGGACCAGCAGCAGCCGGAAGAGCGTGAGCTGGTTGGGCAGGGTGAGGTGACGCGTCACCGGTCGTGGCTCACGGGCACATCATCCCAACTTGGCGGGGGCTGGGTCGCGAGTCGACCCGAGGACGACGGCTCGCGGGTCGCGCGGTAACCCGCGCCGTACCTGTAGGTGACACGAGAACGCAGATCATGGAGCAAAAAGTGACGATCGCCTTCGCCGGCGCTGAACCTGGGCGCCCGACCCTCCCCCACCAGCTGGCCGCGTATGCCGCACTGGCGCCGCCCGCCGGCCTGGTCTGGGCATCACTGCTGCTGGAGTTGACGCTGGCCGTCGGGTGCGTGCGCGTCGCCGCGAAGATGGTGCGTGGGCGGGCCGCCACCTCGCACGCAGATTGAGGCGTGGCTTGGTGAGATTGCCGGCCTGACGAGGTCACGACGGTCGCCGAGTCGGTTCGTCGTCACCAGGGATCTGCGCACCTGGTACGCGGGCTACGCGACCAGGCTCTACCGATAGTTGGTGAACTGCAGGGGCACGTCGAGGTCCGCCGCGCGGAGGGACGCGATCACCGCCTGGAGCGCGTCCTTGTCCTTGGCGCTGACGCGCAACTGGTCGCCCTGGATGCGCACCTGCACCTTGGGCTGATCGGCGCGGATCTGCTTCTGCAGCTTCTTGGCCAGCTCGTCATTGATGCCGCGACGCAGCTTGATCACCTGGCGCATGTTGCCCTTGGCGGCGTTCTCGGGCTTCTGGGGGTCGAGGATCTTGAGGTCGAGACTGCGCTTGTGCAGCTTGGTCTTGAGGACATCCAGCATGGCGGCGAGCTTCATATCGCTCTCGGTGGTCAGGGTGAGCTGCTCCTTCTCGAGCTCGATGTCCGCCGTGAGATTCTTGAAGTCGTACCGCGCGCCGATTTCGCGACGTGCCTGGTCGATGGCGTTGACCAGCTCCTGGTGGTCGTAATCGCTGACGACGTCGAACGAGAACTCCTGTGCCATCTCGCAGAGGATACCGGTCGCGGCGGCGCTGCTTCAGCAGTCGCGGACAGGGTTGAGCTGCGCGGACGCCGTGCGAAGGTCGTGAGCGAACTCATTCATCGCCGCGTGCCGCGCCTCATCGTCAGGCTCGCGCAGGATCGACGAGGGGTGCACCGTGGCCGTGACCGGCGTCCCATCGGCCAAGCGAATCACCTCGCCGCGGTGCTTGGTGACCCTGAAATCCCTGCCGAGCAGCGCCTGCGCCGCGGTGGCGCCGAGACAGACGATCAGCTGAGGTCGCACCGCCATGATCTCGGCGTCGAGCCAGGGCCTGCAGGCGGCCACCTCCAGCCCGTTGGGCTTGGCGTGGATCCTCCGCTTCCCGCGCGGTGTCCATTTGAAATGCTTCACAGCGTTGGTGATGTAGACGACGCGTCGGTCGATGCCGGCGGCCTCGAGCCCGTCGTCGAGGACTCGTCCCGCCGGCCCGACGAACGGACGGCCGGCGCGGTCCTCGCTGTCGCCCGGCTGCTCGCCGACCAGCATGATCGCCGCATCCGCCGCGCCTTCGCCGAAGACCGTCTGCGATCCGGTTTTCACCAGGTCGCAGGCCGTGCAGGCCGCCGCGGCGCGACGCAGGACGTCGATGTCGCGCGACGCGGGAACCGGTGGCGGCGGGGCCTCACTCATCGCGAGCCACGCTGCTACTCAGGGACCGTCGCGGTCAAGGTTGCCTCTTCGGCCGGGGTCGTGACCACCGGGCGGCGTGCCGCGGAGAGGAACTCGAGCAGCGGCGCAACCAGGTCGGGCCGGATCTGCGATCGCGCCTCCGACCCCTCGGCCATCACCATCAGGACCCCGTTGTGGAGGAGCCGGTCGAGCTGGTGGCGGACCTCGAGCACCTCGGTCCCGGTCAGCTCGGCCAGCTCCTCGACGGTGCGCGGCTGGTCGAGGAGGTGGCGCACCAGCCGCAGACGGTCGGGGTCGGCCAGCGAGCGAAGCAGGTCGGCGGTCGGCTGCAGCTCGTCGGGAGAGCTGGCCAGGAGCGCTCGCGCGGCCTGCCACGCCTGCTGCGGTCGCATCGGCAGCTGCCGCCCGCTGACGTAGCTGGTCTGGAGCAGCGCCTCGCCAACCGTCGCGCCGGCGCTGCGACGAGCCGCCACGATGTAGATGATCGCCACCACGACCAGCGGAATGACCGCGTCGAGCCAGCCGGCGCCGATTCCGATGCCGAACAAGCGGCGCCCCAGGGCGAGCAGCCCGGTGACGATGCTGGCCACAACGCCGACATCGATGGCCGCGGCGATCCCGGCGCGGACGCCTCGCGGCACCCGCACCAACCCCCCTCCCGTCGTCGGAGGGGTGCGCCGGATGGCGAGGAAGATGCCCAGGCCCATGAGGATCAGGATCACGCCCTGCACAGCGAGCTGCTCGACCTGGTTGAAGACGTGCTCGACGGGAATGCCGACGACGGTGCCGAGCGCCACGAACACCCCCACCCAGAGCACGGTCGACGGCACCATCGCGGCGATGAAGGTGCGCCTGGGCACGCGCACCGCCCCGGCCACGAGCGTCGTGTAGATGCGCAGCCCCGGGATCAGCCTGCTCAGCGCGACCCCGGTCCAGCCTGCTGATCGCACCCGTTTCGACACTCGTTCGAGACCGCGCTGCTGGTGGAGCCGCTGCGCCAGTGCGATGAGCCCGCGCTCGCCGACCAGCCGGGCCCAGCTGTACCCCACGATCGACCCCACGACGCACGCCAGCATCGCCAGCGGGATGAAGACGAAGGGGTCGAGGCCCCCGGCGGCGATCAGCAGGCCGGCGGCCAGCAGCACGATCTCGCCGGGGGCGAACGGCAATGGCACCCCGGACTCTTCGGCGAACAACAGGCCGCAGAGCAGCACGACGGCAACAGCGCCGTGCAGGCCTTGGAGAAAGTTCAGGCAGCCACCGTCCTGGTCATCGGGGGATTGTGACTCCGGTCATTCCTCGCCGAGCTCTGCAAGGTACTCGTCGACCTGGATGACGTCCATGAGCACCTCGCGAGACTTGCTGCCCTCGTAGGGACCGACGATGCGGTGCTCGGCGAGCTGGTCGACGAGGCGCGCGGCGCGCGTGTAGCCGACGTTCATCTTGCGCTGCAGCAGCGAGGCGGCCGCACGGCCCTCGGCGGCGACGATGTGCGCTGCCTTGGCGAACAACGGATCACGCTTGGTGGCCTCCCTCGCCCAGGAGACGTTGGCCTCCACCTGGAAGATCTCCTCCTGGTAGTCGGGCGCGCCCTGGAGCTTCCAGTGCCCGATCAGCGCGTCGAGCTCGCGGTCGCTGACGAACGCTCCCTGGAGTCGCTGCGCCTTGCCCTGGTCGATGGGGAGGTAGAGCATGTCGCCGCGACCGAGAAGCTTCTCGGCGCCCATCTCGTCGAGGATGACGCGCGAATCAGTGCCGCTCGACACCGCGAACGCGACGCGCGACGGGATGTTCGCCTTGATCAGCCCGGTGATGATGTCCGCGGACGGCCGCTGCGTGGCGACGATCAGGTGAATGCCGACGGCGCGCGCCAGCTGGGCGATGCGGCAGATGAGGTCCTCGATCTCGCCGGCCGCAACCATCATCAGGTCGGCCAGCTCGTCGATGACGATGACCGTGTACGGCAGCGGTGAGAGTCCCAGCCCGGGAGCGCGTTCGTTGAAGGCGGCGATGTTGCGTGCCCCGTGCGAGGCGAACAGCTTGTATCGCTCCTCCATCTCCTTGACCGCCCAGCGCAGCGACGCCACCGCCGCCTCGGGCTCGACGACGACCGGGACGAGCAGGTGTGGCAGGTCGGCGAAGTTGCTCAGCTCGACCCGCTTGGGGTCGATGAGGATGAGCTTCAGCTCGGCGGGCGTCGCCTGGAGGAGGAAGCCGCCGAGGACGGCGTTGATGCACACGGACTTGCCGCTTCCCGTGGCCCCGGCGATGAGCATGTGCGGCATCCGGGTGAGGTCGCCGGCAACCGGGTGGCCGCTGACGTCAGCCCCCAGCGCGACGGCGAGGCGTGTCCGCGCGTCGGTGAACGACGTCGATTGCACGACCTCCTTGAGGGCGACCAGCTGGGCCGCCTTGTTGGGGACCTCGATGCCGATCGCCGACTTGCCCGGGATGAAGGGCTGGATGCGGATCGGTGCGGCCAACGCCAGCGACAGGTCGGTCTGGTAACCGACGACCTTGCGCACCGGCACCCCGGCGGCGGGCTGCAGCTCGTACTGGGTGACCGTCGGCCCAACCGACTCGCCGATGATCCGCGTCTCGATGCCGAAGCTGCGCAGGGTCGACACGATGGTGTGCTTGTTGCGCTCCACCTCGGCGTTGAGCCGCTCGCGCTTGCCGGCGACGGTGTCGAGCAGGTCGGCGGTGGGCAGCACCCAGACCTTCTCCCCCTCCTCCACCGGGGCGACGTGGGTGATGGCCACCTCGGGGATCGGACCGAGGGTTGGCTGGGCGGTGCCCTCGAACTCGCGGGTGAACCCTTCCTCGGCGAGCGGCTCGACGTTGGCCAGCTCGGCGTCGGCGATCTTTGCGAACGGGATCCCGGGGACCTCGGCGGCCGGCAGCGGGACCACCGGGGGGACGAACACGGGCGCCGCCGTGCCCCGCAGGTTGACGTCGAAGCGACTGTCCGCCCGCGCCTTCCGCTGCGGCTCCGGCGCGGTGGCGAGATGTTCGCGGAGCCACGCCGCCACCGGCGCCATGCGGAGGTCGATGGCGAGCACCAGCCCGAGCGCGGCGGCGACCAGCATGAGGACCCCGGACGCGGGTCCGCCGAGGCGGTCGGCCACGCCGGGGCCGAGCTTGTTGCCCACCCAACCGGCACTCCCGGGCGCCACCAGGCCGAGGAATCCAAGGATCGCCAACAGGGTGATGCCCGAGCCGATGCCGGCGAGCAGTCCGCCGCGCCATTCATGGCGTTGCAGGAGGCGGGTGCCTGTGACCATCAACCCGGTCGCGACCAGCCAGGCGCCGGCCCCGAGTGCGATGAAGAAGCGGTCGTGCACCGGGCCGGCGACGGAGCCGCCGCCGGGGATGAGCAGGACGACTGCGAGAACCACGCCAAGGCCGACCAGCCCAACGCCACTCAGCTCACGGCGCTGCTCGGGTGTGAGGATCGGGTCGCGGCGAACCGGCGCGCGGCGAGGGGCACGCGCCGCACGCGTGGGAGCTCGCTTGCGGCGGGTTGCGGGACGAGATCGGACGGGTGCGCGTCGGGCCATGGTGGTGGTTGCAGCCTCGGCATGGACGTGTACGAGAACAGGGCTGCTCTCCGGGGTGTCCGGAGGCGCGTCGATCGTATCAGCAGCCTGTGGGACGTGCCGAACCGGCGTTCGCTCTGGAGCTCTCTGCGTCAGACCTCGGTGACGACCGGGAGGATCATCGGCCGGCGTCGCGTCCGCGAATAGAGGAACTTGGACAATCCCTCGTGGATCGCGGCCTGCCACACCGTCCAGTCAGCGCCGGGGCTCAGGTGCTGCACCAGCTTGAGCGTGTGCTCGCGCGCCTCGTCGAAGAGGTTGTCCGAGGCGGTGTCCTCGATGAAGCCGCGCGATATCAGGTCGGGCCCCGCGATCACAGCCCCGCTGCCCCGTTCGACGGTCAGCGCGACGATCACCACGCCGTCCTGGGCCAGCAGCCGGCGGTCGCGGAGAACGACGTCGCCCGCCTCGTCGATGCTGAGGCCGTCGACGTAGACGTACCCCGACGGCACCCGCTCCAGGCGCCGCCGGATCACGTCGCCATCGATCTCGATGACCGCGCCGTTGTCGACGGGAAGGATGTGGTCACGAGCGATCCCCACCGCCTGGGCCAGCTCGGCGTGGATGCTGAGATGGCGGTACTCGCCGTGGACGGGCACGAAGAACCGGGGGCGGGTCAGCGTCAGCATCAGCTTGAGCTCCTCACGACTGGCGTGGCCCGACGCGTGGACGTGGTGCTTGGAGGAGTTGAAGACGCGAGCGCCGCGGCGGTAGAGGTTGTTGATGGTCCGGTGGACCGCCTCCTCGTTGCCGGGGATGGGATTGGCGCTGATGATCACGGTGTCGCCGTCATGCAGCTGCACCATCGGGTGCTCCCCGGCGGCGATTCGCGACAGCGCCGACATGGGCTCGCCCTGCGCCCCGGTGCAGAGCACGACCAGCTCGTTGTCGGGCACCGCGGCGTGCTGCTTGGGCGACACGAAGTTGTTCGAGGTGCTCAGGAAGCCCAGCTCCTGGCCGACGCGCACGTTGTTGAGCATCGACCGGCCGACGATGAACACCTTGCGGCCCACGTGACCCGCTGCGTCGATCGCCTGCTGCAACCGCGAGATGTTCGACGCGAATGTGGCCATGAGGATCCGTCCCGGCGCGGCGGCAAAGAGAGGCGCGAGACCCTCGCCGACGTGGCGTTCGCTCGGGGTGGTGCCCTCCTGCTCCGCGTTGGTGCTGTCACTGAGCAGGAGCAGCACGCCCTCGTCGCCGAGGCGGGCGAGCCGCGCCAGGTCCGGAGGCGAGCCGTTCACCGGCGTCTGGTCGATCTTGAAATCGCCGGTGTGGATGATCACACCGTCGCGGGTGTGGATGGCCAGCGAGCACGCGTCCGGGACCGAGTGGGTGATGTGGATCCACTCGACCGCGATGTCGCCGAGCTTGACGGTGTCGCCGGCGCGCACGGTGTGCAGGTCGGTCGAGTCCAGAAGCTTGTGCTCCTTGAGCTTGTTGCGCAGGAAGCCCAGCGTCAGGCTGGTCCCGTAGACGGGGACGGGCAGCCGTGGCAGCACGTACGGGAGCGCTCCGATGTGGTCCTCGTGGGCGTGGGTCAGCACGATGCCGCGGACGCGGGAGACTCGCTCCATCAGCCAGGTGATGTCGGGGATGACCAGGTCTATGCCGAGCATCTCCTGCTCGGGGAACATCAGTCCACAGTCGACGACGACGATGTCGTCGCCCACCTCGATGGCCATCAGGTTGCGGCCGATCTCGCCGAGGCCGCCGAGTGGGATGAGCGCGATCACTGAGCGAACAGGCTGAGCTGGTCGGCGGTGAGCGCGTCGGCCGGCTCGTCGGGCGACGCATTCCGCGGTGCGCGGCTCGCCTCGGCCTCGTCGAGGTACGTGCGCACGCGCTGCATGTCGGCGAACAGCGTCTCACGCAGGGATCCGTTGTACAGCGCAGCCGCCGGGTGGTACAGCGGCACAGACGCGCGCTCGTCCCGCAGCACGCGCTGCCCGTGCTGGCGAGAGATGCCCGCTGAGTCGGGCAGGAGCCGGTTGAGCGCGTGGCGGCCGAGGATGAGGATGACGTCGGGCCGCAGAAGGGCGACCTGCTCGTCGAGGAAATGGCTGCAGGCGGCGACCTCGTCAAGCTCGGGGTCACGGTTCCCGGGTGGACGGCACCTCACCGTGTTGGTGATGTAGATGTCGCGACGGGTCAGGCCGATGGACTCGACGAGCTCGGTGAGCAGCTTGCCGGCAGCTCCGACGAACGGCCGGCCCTGCTGGTCCTCCTTCTCGCCGGGAGCCTCGCCGACGGCCATGATCCGTGCCTCGACGGGGCCATAACCCGGGACGGCCTGGGTCCGGGTGCGGTGCAGCCGGCACGCGACGCAGGCACGGATCCGCCCGTGGATCTCGAGCAGCTGCTCGGTGGTCGCCAACGCCTGCATCGCTGGCGATTGTAGGGAGCCGCGCTGCGGCATTCCGAGCTCCAGCGCGGGCTCGTGTCAGCTAACGATGTTCAGGTCGAGCCTCGCCGGTCGGACGGCATAATGCCGCCCATGACCGTCGCCGTCGCCGCCGTCCGCCGCCACGTCAATCCCTGGGTCGTCCTGACGCTCGTGTGCATGGCCCAGTTCATGGTGGTGCTCGACGCCACCGTTGTGAACGTCGCGCTCCCGTCGATCAAGCGCGGGCTCAACTTCTCCAACGCCGACCTCCAGTGGATCGTCAACGCCTACACGCTGACGTTCGGCGGCTTCCTGTTGCTTGGCGGCCGCGCCGGTGACCTTTTCGGGCGCCAGCGCATCTTTCTCGTCGGATTGGCGATCTTCACCGCAGCGTCGCTGTTCAATGGGCTCGCGCAATCGCCGACGCAGCTCATCCTCGGCCGCGCCGTGCAGGGATTCGGCGGGGCGCTCATCTCCCCCGCCGCGCTCTCGATCATCACCACAACGTTCGAGGAGGGCCCGCCGCGCAACAAGGCGCTCGCTGTGTGGAGCGCGATCGCGGCCAGCGGGGCGGCGTTTGGATTGATCATCGGCGGCAGCCTCACCCAGGCGATCAGCTGGCGTTGGGC
>DATBEL010000083.1:0-4456 GCA_036276135.1 Candidatus Dormiibacterota bacterium | reverse complement strand
GGGCGGTGAACCGGCGCATGGGGGTGATCAACATCGTCGCCGGGGTGCTCCTGCTCGGCTTCGGGTTCCTGCTCATCAGCAACGAGATCACCCTGCTCAACCAGTACTCGTTCCAGGCGCCGTTCAACCTCTGACGGTGGGCGCGGCTTCGATGACGGCGTACAGGGAGCGCTCGCGGTGTTCGAGCAGGGCCACCGCCTCGTCGATGACCAGCCGACGGTACTGCTCGCCGTCGAGGTGCGCGGTGAAGGCGGCCTCGTCGGCAAAGCGCTCGTAGATGAAGAACACGCCGGGCGCGTCGAGGGAGCGATGCGGCTGGTAGATGAGGCAGCCTGGCTCGGCGCGGGTCAGCGTGCTCATCTCGGTGAGGATGGCCTCGAGGCGATCCTCAGTGCCGGGGCGGGCATGCCAGGTGACGGCGACGGCGAGGGTCACGATTCCAGCGCAACGACGCAACCCTCGCGCGCCGAGCGCGCGATCGCGTCGGTGAGCTGAACGCTGCGCAATCCATCGCGCCCCGACGGGCTGGGCTCGCGGTTGTTGACCACGGCGTCGGTGAAGGCGGCGAGGAGGCGTCGGTAGCACGCTGCGTTGATGAAGTGCGACGAGCGCTCGCCCTCCTCGGTGACCACGTGGAGGTCCCCCCCGGTCTCGGGGCGGGTGAGTCCCTGGCCGTCGAGCCGGCCCTTGTCGCCGTAGACCACGAGCTCGTTGAGAGGTCGGAAGGACGACTGGTTGCCGTTGGCGTAGGCCATCGCGCCCCCGTCGAAGCGGAGGAGGACCATGGGCAGCACCTCCATCTCACGCTCCCGGCCCACGTCGAACATGGCGCTCACCTCGGTCACCTCCTGGTCGAGCAGGAAGCGGAGCGCGTCGTACATGTGGACGGCGATGTTGTTGACGCTGCCCAGGCCGGACACCTCGAGGTTGGTGCGCCACCCGGCGGGACGGCGCGTCCCGGGGCTGGCGTCGATCTGGACATGGCTGACGCGGCCGAGCTCGCCGGACTGGATGACCCGGCGGGCCTCCTCGAAGCACTCGTGGTAGCGGGTCTGAAAGTTCATGCCCAGCTTGACTCCGGCCTCGGCGCACGCGGCGATGGCGCGCTCCGCGTCCACCGCCGTGAGCGCCAGGGGCTTGTCGCAGAGAACGTGCTTGCCGGCCCTCGCGGCTGCGACCACCTGCTCGGGATGGAGCGCGTTGGGGGTGGTGATCAGGACGACGTCGACCTCGGTGCGCCCCAGCATCGCCTCGTAGTCGGTCCCCGACCAGGGCGCCCCGTGCTTCTGCGCGAAGGCGCGGGCCTTCTCCGGGTCCCGGGCCACGACGGCCACGAGCTCACTGTTCTCATCCGCGGCGATGGCCGGCGCCATCTCCCTGTCGGCGACGCCCCCAGGGCCGACGATTGCCCATCCCTGTGCCATGTGTGCCTCCGCTCGCGTGTGCCTGACAAAGACGGTGGAGACCCCCCCGATGGAGGGCCTCCACCTCTGAACGTAGCGGCGCGGCCCAGGGCCGCGCCGCGCGGTCACCCGCCCTTGTTGATGACCGCCTGTATGTCGGTTCCGGAGAGGGTCTCGACAGTGGTGAGCGTACCGGCAGCGTCCCCGGTGGCCTGGACTACGTCCCACGCCCCCGTCACGTTGTGGTACTTGTCGAAGTCCATCGGGCCGCTGGCTCCCTGGTAGTCGATCTTGGTGCCGGCCTTGATCATCTGCACCGCCTTGGCGTAGTCACCCACGGGCGTTCCCGGAGGGTTGGACACAGCGGTGATGTCGTTGACCCACACGCTGGGATCGGACGTGCCCGCCTTGGTCATCGCCAGCGCGAAGTCGATGGTGCAGTCATAGGCGTACGACGACGCCGCCAGTGGCTGGTGGCCGTTGACCTGCTGGTAGACGGTGGTGAACAGCTGACCGCTCGAGGTCAGCGCGTTGCTGCCCTGCAGGGAGAGGAAGTGCGCCTTCGCCACCGAGGGGCCGATCGCCGTGACGAAGTCGCTGCCCGCGGTGAGGTCCGACCCGATGAAGGGGATGGCCAGGTTGTTGATCTCCTTGAAGTTGGCCACCCCGACCGACCCGGTGTCCGGCTCCATCTGGGTGAAGATGACGTCGGGATGGAGGTTCACCACCTTCTGCACCTCGGAGAGGTACGACGGCTGCGCGACGGACACCGCCACGCTGCCCAGGATCTTGCCGCCGAGCGCCGTGAAGGCCTTCTGAATGATCGGGATCAGGGTCTCGGTCGACGCCGAGTTCGAGTAGAACATGGCGGCGTTCCTGTAGCCCTTCCTGTAGGCCTCGAGCGCCATGGCCACGCCGAGCTCCGAATCCGACGCGTTGCACCGCCACAGCCACTTGTCGCTGTTCTGGTCGTACTGCACCGAACCGCCGTTGAACCCGTCGACGATGTGGTTGCGGTCGAAGATGGGTTGGAGGGCCTTGATCTCCAGGGTGATCGGGCCGATGAACGCCACCGGGCTGCTCGACGGGATCTCCTTGTTGACCGCCGGGACGGCGTCCGCCGGGTCACCGACGGTGTCGACCTGGTCCATCTGGAGCTGGCGGCCGAGGATGCCGCCGTGGTCGTTGATGTACTTGGCGCCCGCCTTGGCTCCCTCGAGGATGGGGATCCCCTGCGACGCCGCCGACCCGGTCAGGGGTCCGACCATGGACATGACGATGGGGCCGGAGCCGCCGCTGCCGCTGCTGCTGCTGCTGGTGCTGCCCGAGCCGCAGGCGGCAGCGAGCAGCGCGGCCCCCGCCATCGCCCCTCGCAGGCCGAGCGATCGCCGCCGCGCGTGGGTCATGGATCTCACAGGTCAGACCTCCTTTCCGATGTAGAGGTTGACGACCTCGGGGTCGTCAAGCAGCTGTTCTCCAGTGCCCCCGAGGGCGTTGCGACCGAGGACCATGACGTACGCCCAATCCGCGTGGGTGAGCGTGCGCCGCGTGTTCTGCTCGACGATGAGCACGGCGACGTCGAGCTGGCGCACCGTGAGCACCTGTTCCCACACCTTGTCGATGAACTTCGGGGCCAGCCCCGCGGTGGGCTCGTCGAGCAGGAGCACCTGAGGATCGAGCATCAGCCCGCGCGCGATCGCGAGCATGGTTCGCTGCCCGCCGCTGAGGGTTCGCGCCTGGCGCTTCAGAGCCGGGCGGAGGTCGGGGAACATCCCGCAGAGCTCGTCGATCTTCTCCCGGACTCCGTGGCGCCGCGTGTACGCGCCCATCTCCAGGTTCTCGAGCACTGTCAGGGTGGGGAAGACGTTGGCCACCTGGGGCACGTACGAGATGCCGCGCCGCACCAGCAGCTGCGCGGGCACGCCGGTGACGTCCTTGTCCTCGAGCATCACCCTGCCGCTGTCCGGCGTGATGAGGCCGGCGATGACCTTGATGAACGTCGACTTGCCGGCGCCGTTGGGACCGACCAGCGCGGTGAGCTTGCCGCGCGCGGCGCGCAACGAGACGTCGCTGATGATCGGCGCGCCGCCGTAGCCGGCCGTGACGCCCTGCACGTCGAGGATGGCGGCGCCGGCTGGCGCGAGCACCTCAGGCACTCTCCGCGACCTCGCCGAGATAGGCGTCGATGACCCCGCGATCGCGGCGCAGCGACGCCATCGAGCCGTGGCCGATGGTGCTGCCCAGAGCCATGACGTACACCTCGGCGCAGGCCCGCTCGATCCAGGAGAGGTTGTGCTCGACGACGAGGCAGGTGATGTTGCGCTCGCGCAGCTGCTGCACCGCGTCGAGCATGGTGGTGTGGAGCACCGGGTTGACGCCGGCCAGCGGCTCGTCGAGGATCACCATGCGGGCCCCCGACATGACGATGCGGGCGAACTCCAGCAGCCGCTTCTGGCCGCCGCTGAGCGTTCCCGCGTAGTCGTCGGTGAGCTTGGTGAGACCGAACTGCTCGAGCAGGCCTCGCGCCAGGGCGCGGTTGGCATGGTCGAACCTGCGCAGCCGGCCCCGGCTCGCGAAGGCCCGCCACATCGCGTCCATGCCGCCCATCGGCGCGGCCGCGAGCATGTTGTCCATGACGGTGAGGTTCTTCCACTCGCGGGCGGTCTGGAAGGTGCGCATCAGGCCGGTGCCGGCGACCCGGTGCGCGTTCCAGCCCTGGATCTCCCGGCCGTCGAAGACGATGGTCCCGGCGTCGGGGGGCCGGAAGCCGGAGATGAGGTCGATGGCGGTGCTCTTGCCGGCGCCGTTGGGGCCGATGAGGCCGACCACCGTGTTGGGGAGGACCCGGAGGTTGCAGTCGACGACGGCGTGCACCCCGCCAAAGCTCTTGGCGAGCGCGCGCACCTCGAGCAGCGCGCCGCCGTCAGCCATCGCCCGCGGCTCGCGCCGTCACCGCCGCGGCGGGCCGTCGCCGGCGCCGGAGGTCGCGGGGACGCCACTCGGGGATGAGCCCCTGGGGGCGGAAGCGCAGCACCACGAGGATGAGCAGCGCG
>DATBEL010000082.1:0-6785 GCA_036276135.1 Candidatus Dormiibacterota bacterium | reverse complement strand
GGCGTCGCCCGCCGTCTTCGCCGGCGCGGCTAAGCCCCAGCATCACCAGCGGGCGCATCCTGTCCCTCGTCGGGGGACGGGGTGAGCTCGCCGGCCAGTGAGCGGGCCACGTAGACAGCGACATCGTCCACGGCGAGCGTTTCGCCGAGCTGTCGGGAGGCGATGCCCTCGTCGAACATCGCCAGGCAGAACGGGCATGCGGTGGCCACCTTGGTGGCTGCGGTGGCCGCAGCCTGGTCCACGCGCTTGTGGTTGACGCGGGGTTGGTCCTCTTCCATCCACATGCGACCGCCGCCGGCCCCGCAGCACATGCCCTCGCTGCGGCTGCGCGCCATCTCCACCACCCGCAGACCGGGAATCCGCTCGAGGATGTCACGCGGCGGAGCGAAGATGTCGTTCCACCGTCCCAGGTAACACGAGTCGTGGTACGTGATCGTCTCCTCCTGCCGCTTGGACGCGTCGAGGGTGATGCGGCCCTCCCTGAGGAGGCGTTCGATGAGCTGCGTGTGGTGGACGACCTCGTAGTCACCGCCGAACGCCGAGTACTCGTTGGCGAACGTGTTGAAACAGTGCGGACATGAGGCGATGATCTTGCGCACCGAGTACTTGCGCAGCACCTCCACGTTCTCCTTGGCGCGCTCCTGGAACAGGTACTCGTTGCCGATGCGGCGCGCCGGGTCGCCGTTGCACTTCTCCTCGGTGCCGAGGATCGCGAAATCAACCTTGCCCGCCTGGAGGATCTTCACCAGCGCGGTGGCGATCGTTTTGGCGCGGTCGTCGAACGACGCCGCGCAGCCGACCCAGTAGAGGTACTCCGCGTCCGGCTTGTCGGCGGCGAAGTGCACACCGAGGTCGCGTGCCCAGTCGCCACGCGTCTGGTGTGACAACCCATACGGGTTGAAGGTGTTCTCGATGCCCCGCAGCGCCGTCTCTGCCTGCTTGGGCATGCGCGACTCGTCGAGCACCAGATGACGGCGCATCTCGATGATCTTGGGCACGTGCTCGATGAAGACAGGGCACTGATCCATGCACGCACCGCACGTGGTGCACGCCCAGAGGGTCTCGTCGGCGATGGTTCCGCCGAACAGGGGACGCGCACCGCCGTTGGCCTCCACCGCGGCGGCGACGTCGTCGGGGGCGATCCATGAGGGCTCGAACTGGCCCGGCAGGTCGTGCAGCGCGCCCGGGTGGTGGTCGGCCGTGGTCCACATCACCGCGGCCCCCGGGATCGGCGTGCCCTGCTCGTCGGCGCCCTGGACGATGTGCGCGTCGTGCTTGGTGGCCGCGGGGCCGCCGGCGAGGTCCTCGTAGAGATGGTCACGCAGGTCGGTGATCAGCGTCTTCGGTGAGAGTGGCTTGCCGGTGTTGTACGCGGGGCAATGGGTCTGGCAGCGACCGCACTCCGTGCACGTGTACAGGTCGAGCATGTCCTTCCAGCTGAAGTGCTGCAGCGTGACCGGGCCGAAATGCTGGTCGGCCTCGGTCTCAGCGTTCATCACCGCCTCGATGTCGAGCGCGGGCAGCGCGCCCTTGGGCGTGGTGCTCTTGAAGAACACGTTCGGCGCCGCGGTGATGATGTGCAGGTGCTTGCTGTAGCCGAGATAGACAAGGAAGCTGAAGACCAGAATGAGGTGACCCCAGAAGAAGAAACCGTGCAGCCAGGTCAGCGCGTTGCTGCCCGGGCCCAACGGCGTGAACAGCTGCGACAGCGCACTGGCGACAGGACGATCGGCCGCCAGCGCCCATGCCGGGCGGCCCTCAGCGATCAGCGTTGCGTAGTTGAGCTCCATGAAGATGAGCAGCGTGCCGATCCAGGCCAGGATCAGCACCGCGTCGCCGAGATGGCTTGCCCGGAACCGCGTGGGATTGACCACCAGCCGGTTGACCAGCGCGAGCACGACCCCGGTGAGGGCGGCGATGCAGAAGCTGTCCTGGAGGAATGCGATCACCCACGCCCCCGGGATGTCGTTGAACCGGAAGCCCTGCCACAGCGCCTCGATGATCGCCTGGGCGATCGCGGTCAGCAGGACGACGAAGCCCCAGAAGATGAGCGCGTGGAGAACGCCGGCATACGGCCAGCGCAGCAGGCGGGCCTGGCCGAGCACGTAGACGATGAAGGCCCTGACGCGCTCACCGAGATGGTCGAAGCGTGGGTCCGGTTGCTCAGCCCGCAGCATCGCCGCCATCAACCTGCGCCAGCGCAGTCCCGTGGCGGTGACGGCTGCACCCGCCAGCAGCACCATGCAGACGGGACTGACGATCGCGGTCACCGAGGCCCTCCACACCGCAGCCACATGATCACGTGCGCGCCTGCCGGCATCGCGCAGCGATTATGGCGACATTGACACCGACGTCAGCGCCCGGTCCATGACGGAGGGCGTTTCTCGAGGAAGGCGGTGATGCCCTCGCGGGCGTCCTCGGTGGCGAAGAGGCCGACGAATTCACGCCGCTCGGCGTCGAGGCCTTCGCTCAGCGGCCGGTCGAGGCCGTCGGCGACGGCCCGCTTGGTTGCCGCCAGCGCGAGAGGTGCCTGCGCGGCAAATTTGCGCGCCACATCGATGGCGGTGCTGAGCAGCTCATCGGGTTCGACGATCTGCGACACCAGCCCGAGCGCCAGCGCGCGCGCCGCGTCGATCGGGTCGCCGCTGAGCAGCAGCTCGATGGCGGCGCTTCGTCCGATCAGGCGCGGCAGCCGCTGGGTGCCGCCCCAGCCGGGGATGATGCCCAGCTTGATCTCCGGCTGTCCGAATCGCGCGGCGGTCGATGCGATGCGCACGTCGCAGGCCAGCGTCAGCTCGCAGCCGCCGCCGAACGCGATCCCGTTGACAGCGGCGACGACGGGCAGGCGCGACCTCTCCATGGCGAGGGTCAGGCCCTGCCCCTGGGCGATGTTGTCGCCACCCTGGCTGCCGAACTCGGAGATGTCGGCGCCGGCGGCGAAGAACTTGGGGCCGCCCCCGGTAAGCACCAGGCCGCGGCAGCTGGAGTCTGCCTGCGCGGTGTCGAACGCCTCGGTGATGCCGAGGACCACCGCGCGGCTGATCGCGTTGGCCGGCGGGTGATCGATGGTGACGACTGCGATGGCGCCGTCACGCTCGACCCTGACGGCGTCGTGAAGAACCGTGGGCACGGCGTGCCTCCTCAAGGTGACTGTGCGGGCAGGCAACCGTAGCGCGGGGAGCACGGATCGCGGGCGCTGCGCTGCATCATCGACGCGGTGAGCGACCTGCCGCCCCTGCCCGAGCTGCCGCCTGCTTTCGAGCCTGACTCGCTGGCGTCGCTGGACGACGCAGCGCTCCAGGACCTGCTCACCGCGCTCGCTGCCGGCGAACGCGCCACCGTCGCGGCGATGGCGCCACACCAGGCACAGCTGAAGGAGCTGCGCGCCCGGGCCGCGCAGATCGCCACCGAGCGGCGCCGGCGCGAGCGTGCCGCGCACATCGCTGCGCGGGCGAGCGTTCGCGAGCAGGCCAGGAGCGGCGAGATGCCCAGCGTCGTCGATGCCCTGGCCACCACGGCCCTTCCCGACGAGCGCGCTCTCGCGGAGATCGAGGCTTTCCTGAAGAGCGGTGGTGAGGTGCGCTTCGGCTACGCGACCAGGCCCGGGCCGCTGCCGTTCACCGACGGGCGCAGGGTGAGCAACGCCATCACCTGGGGCGACGCCCGACGGCTGTACGGCGAAGGCTGGGAGCCGGGCTCACCAGGCGTGCCCGGCGTCCGCGTGCACCTCCTCGGCACCCGCGTGGAGCGGGTCGTCGAAGCGTCCGAGGTGGTCGTCCGGACCACCGACTGAGCTGCGGGTGGAGCGGCGCCTCGCGGTCACCGCGATCCGGCACACAGGTCGACGTGTTTGGCCGCCAGCACCCTGTTCACCGAAGCCATGAGCTGTGCGCGCGGCAGTCTTCCACTGGCAACCGCCGCCGCGATGGCGGCGACCGCAGCGAGCGCCGTCGCCGCGACGTTCACGTGGGCGTCGTCGTACAACAGCATGTCGGCGCCGGCGACGATGGCCGCTGCCATCGCGCTGGGCGCGGACAGCCCGATCTTGGTGATCGCCCCCGCGGTCAGCGAATCGGTGAGGACGAGACCTCCGAAGCCGAGCTGACCACGAAGCACGCCGACGACCTGCGGCGAGATGCTCGAGGGCAGGGTGCTGAGGCCAGGAACCGAGGCGTTGCTCAGCATCACGGCGGGCAGCCCGCGACCGAACGCGGTCGTGAACGGCAGCAGGCCATGTTGCTGGAGCTGGCTCCACGACCACGTCTGCGCCGGTCCCAGGTCGGTGTTGTCGCCGGCCCCGTGGAGCCCGGGAAAATGCTTGCCGACAGGCACCACGCCCGCCGCTGACAACCCGGCGGCGAACGCGCCGCTGTCGGCGGCTGCGACGCGGGGATCGGCGCTGAACGAGCGCGTGCCATCTGGATTGCTGGCGGTGGGTCCGTAGCCCGCGTCCAGGTCCATGACCGGCGCGAGGTCCATGGTGATGCCGATGGAGCGCATCCGCCGCCCCGCGGCGAGCGCGTAGGCCTGGATCTGGGAAGGCGTCATCGTCTGGCCCAACTGCCGCGCTGAGGGCATCGGCCCGAGCAGGTTGGCGGCACGTTCGACGTTGCCGCCCTCGATGTCGGACATCACCACCGGCACGATCCCGCCGGGCGCCGCCGATTCCAGGCGGTGCAGCTCGGCGGCCAGGTCCGCGGGCGCCGTCGAGCCGAACAGCAGGACGCCGCCGGCACCCGACGCCACCTCGGCCCGGACGCTGCTCAGCGATGTCAGCTGGGCCGGGACCACCACCAGTTGCCAGGCCATCCGCTGGATCGACCAGAGCTCCAGCCTCGCCTGGGCCGTGCAGGCGGGGGCCACGACCGTCGACGGGGTGGGCGTCGGCGAGGCAGACGGTGGGGCAGGGGTCGCGATCGGCGTCGTGGCCGGGGCGGTTGCCGTGGCCACTGCCGAGGGCGAGGACGGCGGTCCGGCCGGCACCCTGGCATCCCCGCAGGCAACGACGAGCAGGCCAACAAGGGGGAGTGTCAGTGAGACGACCCGCGCCCGCCCACGGTCGCGAAGCGCAGCGGTCATGGCTCGGTTAACGGCAAACGCTGCAATTGGTGTCATCACACCGATCAGAGACCTGGGGCGACCGGATGTGTTGCTCGCCGGCGAGGGTGGCCAGCTAGATCTTCTCGAAGCGGTCCAGCGGCAGGACGAAGACCGTGGCGCCGCCCACCTCGACGTCCATCGGGGGAGTCAGCACCGGGGCAAGAGGACCGCCGGGGAAGGGCAGGGTCGAATCGACCATCTCGACGCGTCGCTGGGCGCGCCGGGAGAGGATGGCGCACACGTCGTCGACCTGGCCGTCGTCGACACCGATCATCAGGGTGCAGTTGGCGCTGTCGAGGAACCCACCCTGGCTGGACAAGCGGGTGCACACGAACCCTGAGGAGGTCAGCGCGTCGGAGCACGCGTCCACGTCCTGCGCCTGCACCACGGCGAGGATCAGCTTCACGCCACGCCGACCGGGTGAGGGATGTCGGCGGCCTCGAGCCGCGCCGCGACGACACGCGTGACATCCTGCGACACCTGCATCGCCGGCCGTCCCGAGTCGACCCGGACGATCCGGTCGGGATGCTCGGCGGCGAGACGATCGAACGTTGCGCGCACACGGGCGTGGAATTCGCTGGGCGCGCCCTCGATGCGATCGAGCGGCAGCTGCTGGGCGTGCTGGCGGTGCACCGCGACTCCGTAGTCGAGGTCCAGGTACACGGTGAGGTCGGGCCAGAGGTCGCCGCAGCAGTCACGGTGCAGGTGCAGCAGGGCCTCCTGCGGCAGGCCGCGCCCACCGCCCTGGTAGGCGAGCGTGGAATCGGCATAGCGATCGGCGATCACCACCGTGCCCCGCTGCAGCGCGGGCCGGATCACCTCGGCGAGCAGCTGGACGCGACCGGCGTTGAACAGCAGTGCCTCTGCCCATGGGTCAAGCGACGCGGCGGCCTGGTGTTGCAGCACAACGCCGCTGATCAGGTCGCCGAGAGGGGTGTCGTTGGGACGCACCGTGGTGACGTCGTACCCGTCGGCGCGCAGCGCGGCGCCGAGCGCGGCCACCTGTGTGCTCTTGCCCGCACCATCGAGCCCCTCGAACGAGATGAAGAAACCACGACGTGTCACCAAGCCTGCTACTCCTCGGAGCCGAGTATGACGAGGCGCCGGTTGGGTTCGCTGCCCGTGCTGCGCGCCGTCAGGTCATTCCTCTCGACGAGCTGGTGCTGCAGCCGCCGCACAAAGGAGTTCTGCGGGGCGAGCTCGACATCCGCGGCGGTCTGCCTGGCGCGCTCCACGCCCTCCAGCGCCTCCTCGAGGGCGGTCTCGGTGGGGTCCACCTCCTCGACGCCGTATACGCGCGCCAGGGCGCCCTTGATCTGCGCCACCGTGTTGCTGCGCAGCACCTGGATCGGGATGCCGGTCGCCTCGGCGGAGCGCACCGGCGAGTCCTTGCGCCGGTAGTAGTTCTTCAGGGTCATGACCATGTCGGCGTCGTCGACGTTGTGCTGGATGCGCACCGGCACCCGCAGCTCACGCACTGATTGCTCCAGGTAGGTGCGCGACACCCCGTACGGGAACACGGACAACGGCTGCATCGGTCGCGGCGTCGCGTGCCCAGCTCCCGTGCCCTCATATGAGGTTTCGCGCGTCCCGCGCTCGCGCTGGGCCATGTACTCCTCGACGTCGAAGCCGCGGCGGCGAACGCGCTCACGCGGACGCCGTCGGCCACTGCCGGGCCCGAACGG
>DATBEL010000081.1:0-3346 GCA_036276135.1 Candidatus Dormiibacterota bacterium | reverse complement strand
GACTTGGCGGGCAGGCCACTGCACGCCAGCTGCGGCACCACCACCTCGAAGCCGTTGGCGAGGAGAACCCGCATGGTTGCCTCGGTCGCCTGGGGCGCGGCGAGGTTCTGGTAGCAGCACACCAGGAAGCCGACCCGCCCGCGGACGGGCTCCGTGGCCGCCGGCAGGTCACGCGCGCGACGGTGGGCCGTCTGTCGCGGCAGCGGTCCGACGTGCTCCATGAGCGCACCCGCCGGGCCCAGCCAGCGGGTCAGACCGGTGCGGCGGGCCAGCGCGTGCACCCCGGTCACCTGCGCGGCGCGCGACAGCCTGTGCAGGAACCGCAGGGCCCCGCGCCGGGGAAGGATCCAGCGGAAGGCGAGTGACTGACCGACGGGATGGCCGTCCTGCTCGTGCAGCTCCATCCGCGCGCGGCTGACGATCAGGGCTGTCGGCACGCGCGGCGCGCAGGCGGCCACGCAGTTGTCGCAGGTGAGGCATGTGGACAGGGGACCGTCGGCGATGTCGCGCAGCTCGAGGCGTCCCTCGATGGCGTCGCGGATCAGCGCCACCCGTCCTCGCGCCGTCTCCCACTCCACCGGATTGGTGACGTACGTGGGGCACACCGCCTGGCAGAGCGAGCACTTGTTGCACTCGCTGGCGGCCTGGTACACGTCCTCGAGGAAGCGTGGTGGGACGGCGAGATCGGTCACCGGCGGCATTGTACGATGCGGTGCAAACCCCTCCGGGCACCATCCGGTGTCGCACATGAGGTGCCATGACCCAGGTCGCGCAGCCGCCGTCCGGCCCACCGTCCACCTACTTCACCGAGTCCTTCACGGACGACGAACGAGCGCTGCTGTCGCGCTACGTCACCAGCGTCGACGGACCGGTCTTCGCGCTCTCCGGCCTGCCGCAGGTGACCGCTGCCGCGCTGTTCGCGCGATACAGCCGCAGCGCCAAGAGCCTGCGCCGGTTGCTGCTCGACGAGTTCCTCGTGAGCGTCGCGGCATCGGGCCTCGACGTTCCGTCTGCGGACATCGGCCGGGCGCGGGCAAGCGACCTCTTCGGTCGCGTGCTCGCCGAGTACGGCGACGACTCCGTCGCTCAGCTCGCCGGTGTCCACATCGCCTGCGAGCAGGTCTCGCAACCACTCGCCAAGGCGATCGAGTGGGGCCGCCTTGCCGGCTACCTCGAGCAATCCACGCGCTACATCCCGTACACCGACCGGCGCGACGGCAGGTACCGCTACCACGTCGACCCGGCGCTGGAGGCGTCGCCGGCGTCGACCGCGTATGTCGAGGCGATGGACGGCCTCTTCGACACGTACTGCGCGCTGCTCGATCCGCTCCGGAAGCACCTCGATCGGAGCCTTCCGCCGGAGGATGACGCGGCGGCACGACGGCGGGCCATCCGCGCCCTGGCGCTCGACCTGATGCGCGGGCTGCTCCCCGCCGGCACGGTCAGCAACGTGGGCGTGTTCGCATCCCCGCAGGCCTACGAACAGATGGTGCTGCGGCTGCGGGCGCACCGGCTCCCCGAGGCCCGCGCCTACGCCGAGCTCATCGCCACCGAGCTGCAGAAGGTGGTCCCGGAATTCCTGACGCGGCTCGACCGACCGGACCGCGGTGGTGTCTGGGTCGACTACCTCGCCGACACGGCCGCGGCCCTCGAAGCAGCAGCTGTGGAGGTGGCCCCCGAGTTCGAGCCGAGCAGCCACGGCGTGCGCCTCGTCGACTGGACGCGCGACGGGGAGGATCGCATCCTTGCCTCAGCGCTGCTTCCCCACACCGAGGCCACCTTCGAGAGCCTGCTCGAGACCGTCCGTGGTCTCTCGACCGCGCGCCGGGCGGAGCTGTTCGCGGCCGCGGTGGGGGAGCGGGGCAACCGGCGCCACCGCCCGGGGCGGGGCTTCGAACACTGTGACTACACCTTCGAGGTGGTGTCCGACTACGGCGCCTTCCGCGATCTCCAGCGCCATCGGATGCTCACCATCGACTGGCAGCCGCTCACCCCGGCGCTCGGGTACGAGGTGCCGGGGACGGTCGAGGACGCCGGCCTCGGAGTGCGGTGGCGGGCCGCGGCCGACAAGGCTGAGGCGGCCCACGAGCTGCTCGTCGAGGAGTTCCCCGAGCAGGCCCAGTACCTGGTGACGCTCGGCCACCGCCTTCGCTACGTGATCAGGATGAACGCCCGCGAGGCCATCCACCTCATCGAGCTGCGCACTTCGCCGCAGGGCCACCCCCACTACCGGCGGGTGGGCCAGGAGATGCACCGGCTCATCGACGAGGTGGCCGAGCACCACCTGGTTGCCGGGGCGATGCGCTTCGTCGGGTCGGAGGATGTCCACCTTCCGCGCTATGCCTCCGAGCGCGGCGGCAGTGGCGACTGATCTCACGTGCGCCGGATGGGGCGTTCCCGAAACGTGGCGGCCGGAGATCGAGGGTACGGTATGATCGTCGGGCCACCGCAGGTGGTCATTCGGTGCAAATCGCCCAGGCAGGGGAACCCCAGATGATCAGCGTCAGCGATACCGCCCTTGGGCAGCTCAAGAACCTGTTCGCCGAACAGGGCCCCGAGCAGCAGGTTGGTCTGCGCGTCTACATCCAGTCGGGTGGGTGCTCGGGCTTCTCCTACGGGATGGGCATTGACGAGAACCCGCCGAAGCTCGACGACGAGGTGGTCGACGTGAACGGCCTGCGTGTCTACGTCGATTCCTACTCGGCGCAGTACCTCGAGGGAGCCGAGATCGACTTCGTCGACGCCATCATGGGCGGCGGCTTCACCATCAACAATCCCAACGCGGTCAAGACCTGCGGTTGCGGCCACAGCTTCCAGACGGCGGACAGCGCCGGCGAGGCCAAGGCCTGCTCGCACTGACGCACTGAGCGTCGCCACCTGGGGAGGGCCGGCCGATGCTGGCTGTGCACCGCGCGCTCGCCATCGTCGTCGTCCTTCTCGCGCTCGGTGGCACCCTGTGGGCGGTGCACGATTGGCTGCGACGCGGCTCGGTTCATCCGCGGCTGTTGACCTTCACCGTCGCGATGTCGGGCGTTGTTGGCCTGCAGGCACTGTTCGGGATCATCCTGGCCATCCAGGGCAACCGGCCGGCTGACGGCACCACACATTTCATCGTCGGGCCGCTCACGCTCCTGGTGTTGCCGGTCGCGCTACGGGTCTCGGCGGGACGGTCGGACCGCGCGACGTCAGCGACGCTTGCGGTGGCGTGGTTCGCGCTTCTCCTGCTGACGCTGCGCGCTGTCGGCAGTGGGGGAGTGCTCAGCGGCTGATCGGAGCGCTGGTATCCTTGCCCGACGAGCGGGAGTAGCTCAGTTGGTAGAGCGCTAGCCTTCCAAGCTGGATGTCG
>DATBEL010000080.1:0-13862 GCA_036276135.1 Candidatus Dormiibacterota bacterium | reverse complement strand
CCGGTGACGGGATCCTCGGACAGGCTGTCGATGTTCAGAGCCGCGCACCATTTGGTCGGGTCGCAGCTGACCCCGGGTGGCCACTCAGCCCAGCCCGGCGGGTAGAACTGCATCTCCATGAAGGCCACGCCTGGGGCGTGTGCCATTCCAGTCCCGGTGTCGCCGGGGATGTTGTTGTCGGTCGTCGTGCATGGGGTTGTGTTCAAGCCGTTGAACTTCGACTCCGGATACGACTGGTCGTCGCACATGGCCATGCCGAACCAGAACGCCGGATGGAGCTGGAAGTTGTATGACTTGCCGTCGGTGCGCGGATTGCCGCTGGGCGATGGGTCAGCCGGCAGCGTCAGGTTGTACGTCATCTGACTGCCGGAGCCGGCCGTGTTCGAGTAGAAGAGCAGCGACGGCTCGTCGTGCCCGACATAGACGTTGTTGCCAAAGACCTGCTCGGAATCCAGGACCTCGGTGCAGAGAGTCTTTGCGCTCGCGCAGTCGACGTGACTGTGCGAAGAGGCGGTGGACGCTGCCGGGACGGACCACGGCGCCAGCGCCGCCACCACCCCCAAACCAGCGGCCAGGTAGATGGGCCTTCGTAGCCTCATGTCATCCTCCAAACCCTTACGGACTCAAGAATCGCAATCAACCGATTGAGCGCAATGTCCTGGATGTCTCCCTCCATGTCACAGATCCGCGGTCGTTCCCAGGCATGGGAGCCTGTCAAGGTGGGTGCGCACCGCCATACCTCGCGGCCGGCTCACGGCTCATGCCGGGAGCGGCCGGGGTCGGGGATCCGAACGGGACGGCCATCGCATTTGCCTCCTCCCCGTCTGATGCGAATAGGCACTATGACACGTTGGGGGCGCAAGTGAAAAGGGGCTTCAGCGCCGGCCCAGGACGGCGCCGGCATATGCCTGACGCCGTGCGCGACCGTCAGTGCTCGGTGATGGTGAGGCGGCTGTTCTCGGCGACGGTCAGCGCGGCCGTTCCACCGATCGGGATCGTCGCCAGCGGGTGGGTGTGGCCGAAGTCGGCATTGGCGAGCACCGGGAGGCCGGCGAGGGCCGGCTGGTTGGCGACGATCTGCTCGAGGAGTCGCCGGGTCATGTGGCTGTCGCGCTGAAACCGCCCGATGACGAGACCGCGGATGGTGGACGCGTCCGGGAGCTGCAGCAGTGAGGTGAGGTTGCGCGCGAACGTCACGGCGTCGCTCGTCGCGTCGTCTTCCAATGCCAGCAGAGCGCCGTGCAGGGAGGGCATGAACTCAGTGCCCTGAAGGAGGTTCAGCGTGCAGAGATTGGTACCGATGATCCTCCCCTCGGCACTGCCTTCCTGAAGGCGCCACCATCCCTCGCCCGAAAGCAGCTGCCGATTGTCCTGGTCGATGAACCAGAGGTCGTCGGTCCAGCTTGGCGCCGGATGCAACTCCACCGGGGCGGCGCCGAAGAGCGTGTCGAGAAACCATTGCTGTGTCTGCTCGAAGTGATCGCGCATGCCGAAGCTGGACCAATGAGGACCGGAGTAGGTGACCAGGCCGGTCCTGGCCAGGATGGCGTTCTGCAGCGCGGTGATGTCGGAGAAGCCGCACAGCACCTTGGGGTTGGCGCCGATCAGCTCCCAGTCGAGGTGGGGGAGGAGCTCGTTGCTGTTGAATCCGCCGATCACCGTCAGGATGGCGGCGATGTTGGGATCGCCGAAGGCGTCGTGAAGGTCATCCACCCTGGAGGCGACGGGGGAGGAGTCGAAGTCGTCGCGCTCGTCGACGTGACGCCCGTAGGTGAGCGTCAAACCCATGGCGGCAAAGCGCGCGTCGATCACCTCGCGGTGGTCGTGCTCCAGCACGAGCGCTCGCGACCTCGCCGGAGCGACCACCCGGACGGTGTCGCCGCGGCGCAACTTCGGCGGAAAGCGGACGCTCATGGCCGGTCACAGTAGCCGAGCCATCGATGTGTCACCCTCCACGTCGCGGGCGACGGCATGGGAGGGTCCGGACGACGCGATGAGCGACCAGGCAGGTGTCCTGACGGCGCGTGAGGTGGCGCCCTCCTCGCCTGCGCCCGAGGAACGCGCGGATCCGCGGGTTGTCGCCCTCCATCGGGCGGTGCGGGCGGCGATCGTCAACCCGGCGATCTTCGCGTTCACCCTCCTGGTCATCGGCGACCTGCAGGTGGCCACCTTCGCTGTCTTCGGATGCTTCGCACTCCTGGTCATGGCCGACTTCGGTGGCCGCCGGCGTCCGCGCGCGGTGGCCTACGTGGCGGCGACGGTGGTCGGCGCCGGCCTGGTGGCGCTCGGCACCGCGGTGTCGCCGATCGCTGCCATCGGTGCCGCGGTCATGGTTGTCGTGGGGTTCACGCTCGCATTCGCCGGCGTTTTCGGTGGCTACCTGGCGGCGGCACAGACCGCCATGCTCCTCGCCTTCGTGCTGGCGGTGTGCATCCCGGCGCCGGTGTCGGCGATCCCGGCGCGAATGGCCGGATGGCTGTTCGCCGGTGTGGTGTCCACGCTCGCAGGCGTGTTCGTGTGGCCGTGGTTCGAACGGGTCAAGCTGCGCCGCCGGGCCGCTGACGCGTGTCTCGCCGTCGCCGATGTCGTCCGGGCTCTGCGCAGGAGAGCGGAGGATGACCAGGTCGTGCGCGTCCCGGAGGCTGCGCGCGCTGCCGTGCGGGCGGTGCGCGCCGAGTACTCACGCACGGCCATGCGGCCGGCAGGACCAACCCGCCGCGATCGCGCCTTCGTGGAGCTGATGACCGAGCTCGAGCAGATCGTCGACCTGGCCGAGCGGCCCTTCTTCGAACCGCGGTCGGCGGTGCGTCCCTGCATCTCCGAGAGTGACGGCCTCGCCGACGCGGTGACCGCGGCGCTGACCGCCAGCGCCGCCGTGCTCACCGGCGGTCCGCCACCCGACATCGACGCCCTCGACGCGGCTCGGCGCGTCCAGCGTACGGCGCTCGACCGCTGGGCCGCCGACGAGCTGGGCCGCGGCCGCGCGGCGGAGGAGGTGCTCCAGGGCATCGACGTCGACCACACGCTTCGTGTCATCGCCTACCTGACCATCGCGCTCAGCGCCAACGCGGTGATCGCCGCCGGGGGACGTCCCGACGTCGACATTCCACTGCCGCCCGGGATCCCCTGGCGCATGGGCAGCCGCGGAGTCGCCGTGCGCATCGCGCGCACGCTGCGAACCCACCTCGAACCGAGCTCGACGGTTCTGCACAACAGCCTCCGCGTCGCCATCGGCCTGGCCGTCTCCGTGGCGCTGGCACGAACGCTGGGCCTCGGCCACGCCTTCTGGGTGGTGCTCGGCACGCTGTCGGTGCTGCGTTCGAACGCGTTGGGAACGGGTCGGACAACGGTGCAGGCGCTGGCCGGCAGCGTCATCGGTTTCGTGGCCGGAGGACTGTTCGCCGTGGCCGCCGGCAACCATTCGGTGGTGATGTGGGTCGCGTTGCCGATCGCCATCTTCGTGGCGTCATACGCGGCCAGCGCCATCGGGTTCGTGACCGGCCAGGCCGCCTTCACCCTGACCGTGATCATCATCTTCAACCTGATCTCGCCCGCCGGTTGGCAGGTGGGCCTGGTGCGCATCGAGGACGTCGCGGTCGGCACCGGCATCAGCGTCGTCGTCGGGGTGATGCTCTGGCCGCGAGGGGCGCGGCGGGATCTCGCGCGGGCGGCCGCAGGCTTCCACCACGCGGTCATCGGCTACGTCGAGCGCGCTTTTCACATGGTGCTCGGCGTCGACGCGGTCACCGACATCGCGCCTGTGCGCGCTGAGGCGGTACGAGCACGTGACCGCGCCGGGGAAGCGTTCGATGTGTTCCTCAACGAACGCGGCGCCAAGCCACTCGAACCGCAGCTGGCGGGCCGGTTGGTGTCGGCGGGCAACCAGGCGCTGCTGGCGGGCGACCTGCTCGTCATGGTCGCCGGGGATCTCGGGTACCGCGCTGTGGCGTGCCCGGACGGCGCCGCGACGGTTGAGACACAGGTGCAGGTCCTGCTGGGTGGGATCAGGTACCTGGCCGACGAGCTCGCCGCCAGGGTGTCGCACGGCGAGCATCCTGAGCCGCCGTCGGCGGGGGCGCTGCGGGAGGCGGCCATCGGGTGCATGCGACGGTCGGGGAGCGACGAGCAGGCGGCGCGCGGCGCGATGGCGGTGGTGATCGCGGGGGAGTGGGTGCAGAACCTGGCGCGGATGGAGGCCGACCTCGAGCAGACGGTGGACGCCGCGGTGGCTGCGGCCCGGGTGCCGTGGTGGCGATGACGGGCGGGATGGACACGGTGAGGCCGACAGCACGGGAGGCTGACGCTTCCAAGACGGTGATTCCATCTCGATCCGTCAGTCCGTGACATCGGCGAACAATCACTGCGCGAGAATCGAGCGGCATGGTTGAGCCGTCTACTGACCGACCGCGCTGGCACCTGACCGACCGCGATGGTGTGCGGCTGGCGTGTGCTGACTTTGGCGGTACCGGAACCGCCGTGATGTTGCTGCATGGACTGGCTGGCTGCGCGGACGAGTGGATCGACACTGCGTCAACGCTCACGTCCCACCATCGGGTGCTTGCGCCGGACCAGCGCGGTCATGGCCGAAGTGAGCGGCGGCCGCGTGACGTCTCACGAGGTGCCTGCGTTGCCGACGTCGCGATGTGGCTGGAGCGTCTTGACGCTGCTCCGGGAGTCCTCGTGGGTCAGTCGCTCGGTGGTCACACCGCATTCCTGGTGGCTGCCAGGCACCCAGACCTGGTACGCGGGTTGGCGGTGGTGGAGGCAACGCCAGAGGCGAATCCACGAGGTCGCGATGACGTGAGGCGGTGGCTAGCAACTTGGCCCGTGCCGTTCGCCTCGCTGCCAGCAGCGATGCAGTTCTTCGGCGGGGACACGGCTTGGGCTCGGGCCTGGGCTCGCGGTCTTGAATCGAGGGACGACGGCTACTGGCCTCGGTTCGACGCCGACGTCATGGTGGCGTGTCTCACTGAGACGGCGAAGGTCTCGTACTGGGAGGATTGGTCGCGCGTCACTTGCCCGACTCTGATCGTCAGGGGCGAACGTGGTCTGAAGAACAATGAGGTCGCGCGGATGCAGGACCTGGTACCAAGCGCTCAGGTGGTTGAGATAGCTGGCGCCGGGCACGATGCTCACCTTGAGCGACCAGAGGCCTGGCGCGCCTCTTTGGACGACTTTCTCCAGACCAGCGCCAGGTAGGGCCGCCCTGTCTGGGACAGTCACGCGCGGCGCGCGCGTGGACGAGCTCGATGGTCGCGGGATGGCGGCTGATCGACACGCAGCAGCCGAGTGAGTTTCCGCGACAGACGGAGTCCCACTTCACATGTTGCGACATGACCTCCGCTGGCTGTCGCAGTGCTGTAAAACCTCGGTCGGGCAAGGGTTTTGGCCTTGCACGGCGAACACCTGTTCGCTATGGTCGTGGCATGAGCTTCGGCCCCGCCTCGGATGACCTTGTCGCCCTCACCGAGGTGGTGGCGCGGTACTGCGCGCGGCCGGTGGCGCCGGCGGACGTCGACGCCGCCGCGGACGACAGCCTCGCCGCCGACCTGCTCCTCAAGCGCGCGGTGATCAACCGTCTCGAGCTCGACTTCGCCCGCGACGCCGCCCGCTTCGAGGCCTCCTACACCGAGGCCGCGTACGTCAACCCCAGCGCGGTCTCCTGGCTGCGCGAGAACGCCAACATGACCAGCCACGCCGCCGCCACCGCGGTCTGCGCCGGCGAGCACGCCGAGCGCCTCCAGCGCAGCGCCGCCGCGCTCGTCGAGGGACGCATCGGCTTCGCCCACTTCGGCTGGATGGCCAGCACCGCGCGGGCCATCCAGGCGTCCGGCTCGGCGACGGCGGTCTTCGACGAGCGCCGGCTGCTCGGCCAGGCCGAGACCCTCAGCGTGCAGCGCTTCCGCACCGTCTGCGACCACCTCCGCCACGCCGCCGACCGGGCCGCCTTCCTCGAGGAGCAGGGGGCCACCCGCGAGCAGCGCAGCCTCACCCTCACCGCCTTCGAGGGCGGCTGTGTGGCGCTGCACGCCCTGCTCGACCCCGAGGGCGGCGCCCTGCTCCGCACCGCGCTGGACCCGCTGGCCCGGCGGCTCGGCCGCGACGACCTCCGAGCGCGCCAGCATCGCTATGCCGACGCCCTGGTCGAGCTCTGCGCCCACCGCCTCGACGCGGGCCAGGTCCCGGCCACGGCCAGCCAGCGCTCCCACCTCCAGGTGACCACCACCGTGGAGACCCTCCGCGACCTCCGCGGCGCCCCCGCGGGCGAGCTGGAGTTCGCCGGCCTGGTCGCCGCCCGCACCGTGCAGCGCCTCGCCTGCGACGCCACCATCACCCGGGTCCTCGTCGACGCCCCCTCCCAGGTCATCGACGTGGGCCGCTCCGAGCGGGTGGTGCCGGGGGCGCTGCGTCGCGCCCTCAACGCCCGCGACGGGGGCTGCCGCTGGCCGGGCTGCGACCGTCCCCCGTCCTGGACGTCGGCCCACCACGTCGTCCACTGGAGCCACTTCGGCCCCACCGACCAGGACAACCTCGTGCTCCTCTGCCGCCACCACCACTGGTGCGTCCACGAGGGCGGCTGGATGCTGGTCCACACCGACGCTGAGGGCATCCTGGCGCTGTCCCCGGTGGTGGGCGTGATGACCTCGCTGCGCGAGCCGCGGCCGGTGCTGCCGGGGGCCTTGCCGCGGGCTGACTCGCATCGCGCTCGTGAGCCTGCCCTGCCGCCGGCCTGAGCGCGGGGAACCGCCGGCCACGTCACGGTCGCGTTCGGCCAGTCTACCGGTACCCGATTCCGGCATTCTCTGACAGTGTCTCCGACCACAAGTTCCAACCACGGCACGCACCACGACCCTTGGTCCGAGTGGCTGCTCACCCGACGCCAAGGCGGCCCCGAGCTCGAGGCGGGCGCCCAAGCGGAGTTGACGCAGTACCGCAACGCCGTACTGTCGGGCGCGGCAATCCGGCCAGGCGACGTCGTGCTTGACGTCGGTTGTGGTGATGGGCTGATCGGATTCGGCGCGCTGGAGGCGGCCGGCCACGATGTGCAGGTCATCTTCAGTGATATCTCAGATGACCTGCTGCAACGATGCAGGGAGCGGGCAGCAGGGATCGGTGTATCCGACCGCTGTGCCTTCCTGGAGTCTCGTGCCGACAACCTGGCCGGCGTTGCCGACCGAAGCGTCGATGTTGTCACGACCCGGTCCGTGCTGATCTATGTTGACCAGAAGGAGCGAGCCCTCGCGGAGTTCTTCCGCGTTCTGCGACCGGGAGGTCGACTGTCGGTGATGGAGCCCATCAACAGTCGCATGTATCCCGAGCCCTCTCACTTGTTTTGGGGGTGGGACGTCTCCGCCGTCCAAGAGCTCCGCGATAAGGTCGTCGCAGAATTTGAACGGGTCTCACGCACCCGGTCGACGGCCATGATGAACTTCGATGAGAACGACCTGCTACGGCTGGCCGAGGACGCCGGATTCGTCGCTGTCGATCTGCTCCTCAGCGTTGCCGTCGGTCGTCCGAAGCAGAGAGACTGGGAACGTCTTCTGCATTCGTCACCAAATCCCTTGGCTCCTACTTTGGCCGACGCGGTTCGATCCTCGTTGAGCAACGGGGAGGCCGGTCGGTTTCGGCAGGCTCTGCGCACGTCGGTCGAAGGCCGCGTTGGTCGCGCCCAGCTTGCGGTCGCATACCTTCGGGCCACCCGCTGACAGCGCTCACCAGTATCAGGTGAACTGATGCCTGTCCATTCACAGCGGGCCCCCAGCAAGTCGTCAGGTCGCGGTCAGGTGCGCAGAGGAAGATGCGGCCACGGCGCGCGAGCCGACAAAGGCAACGGAGGCCCCGGAATGTGGGACTCAACCCGTCCTGTACAGCGCCAGCGCCGCCCCGACCTGAGAGTCGGGCCCGAGCGGCGCGACTTCAGCATTCGCCCCGAGCGTGATGCGGTGGCCGCCTTTTTTGGGATCCACCCGGTGCACCTGGCCGCGCTCGCGCCTGCGTTGGTGGAGGTGATGGCGTACCGCGTCCAGGGAGATCGCCGCCATTGGCTGGAAAGCGCCACAGCACTGGTGTTGGCGCCGACCTCAACGATCTCGGGGCAGCATCGGGTGGCCTGAGGCCGACGGCAGCGCGGCGCAGACGCCCGGCTATGCTCCGCCCCTGGGCTGTTGGTGCGAATGCAGGGAAGCCCAGTCGTCCGCGCCGGTGGTCGGCCAACTCCCGCGTGCTGACGTGCCGCGCCAAGCTGAACGATGAGGAGGGGATCACGTGGCGGTGCGTCGCTCAAATGGCGCGGCCGGTTCCGTCGATGCGCAGGACGGTCTGCCAATCGCCGACTACGGGCTCCTGTCCGATTGCTCGTCCGCGTCACTGGTCAGTCGCTCGGGCTCGATCGATTGGCTCTGCCTGCCGCGGTTTGACAGCCCGGCTGTGTTTGCGCGCCTCCTCGACCCCAGGGCGGGTCATTGGTCGATACGGCCGGCGAACAGCTATCGAACAGTCAGGCGCTACCTGCAGGGAAGCCTTGCCATCGAGACGACCTTCACAACTGATGCGGGAAGCATCCGTCTCCTCGACGTGATGGCAGCACGTCCAGGTCAGCGAGGGCACGAGCATGGCCTCGACCCGCCGCACGAGGTGCTGCGACTGGTCGAGGGCGTCACCGGCCGGGTCGAGATGGCCATGGAGCTGGCGCCGCGACCGGAATACGGCCTGGTGCGACCACTTCTCCGGCCGACTGACGATGGCGCCCGGACGTTCGGCGGTCCGAACCAGCTCGCAGTCACCGCGGGCGTGCCGCTCACCGTTGAGCGGACGGAGATGAGCGCGACGTTCAGCATCGGCCAGGGTGACAGCATCGGCTTCGCCCTGCGCTGGGCCGCGGTCGAAGGACCGGCGCCACAACCCACACCGGCGGCCGCGGTCGCCGAGCGGATCGCCGACACGCTGGTCACGTGGCGGTCATGGGAGGCGCTGCACGACATCTACCCTGGCTCGATGCGCGAGCTGGTGCGGCTCAGCGCCCGGGTGCTCCACGGTCTGACGTACCGGCCGACCGGCGCGATGGTGGCCGCCCCGACGACCTCGCTTCCCGAGACGGTCGGTGGCGAGCGCAACTGGGACTACCGCTACGCCTGGATCCGCGACGCCAGCCTCACGCTGCAGGCGCTGTACATCGGCACCTGCCCAGATGAAGCCGTCGACTTCACCTCATTCATGACCAGCTCGGCCGGCGGCGGCGCCGGTGACGACAGCTCGCTGCAGATCATGTACGGAATCGCCGGCGAGCACGACCTCAGCGAACGCGAGCTGCCCCACCTGGCCGGCTGGCGCGGTTCGCGTCCGGTGCGCGTCGGCAACGGGGCCTGGACACAGACCCAGCTCGATGTCTACGGCGAGCTGCTCGATGCCCTGTACCGCTACCGCGCGCAGCTCGGTGAGTTGCATCCGGAGATCCAGCGATTCGTTGCCGGCCTGGCGGACGCTGCGCTGGCGCGCTGGGGCGAGCGCGATGCCGGGATGTGGGAGATGCGCGGTGAGCCACGCGACCACCTCTCGTCGAAGGTGCTCTGCTGGACCGCGCTCGATCGCGCTGTCAAGCTGGCACCGGCGTTGGGGATGCATGCCAGGGCGGACGCGTGGGCGCAGGAGCGGGAGCGCGTCCGCGACGCGGTGCTGACGCGGGGATGGAGCCACGCGCGCCAGGCGTACGCGCAGTCGTTCGACTCGGACGAGCTCGATGCCGCGGCACTGCTCATGCCGCTTGTCGGGTTCCTGCCGGCGGATGACCCGCGCATGCGCTCCACCATCGAGGCGATTGCGCGTGAGCTCACCGACGATGGCCTGGTGCTGCGGTATCGCAACCAGAGCGGGCTCAATGCGGACGGCCTGTCCGGCGAGGAGGGAACGTTCGTCATCTGCTCGTTCTGGCTTGCGTCATGCCTCGCGCGGGCCGGCGAGGTCGAGCGCGCCCAGGCGCTCTTCGACCGCCTCGCCGGCTGTGCCAACGACCTCGGCCTGCTCGCTGAGGAGATCGACACGCAGCGGGGAGAGCTCCTCGGGAATTTCCCGCAGGCCTTCAGCCATGTCGGTCTCATCAATGCGGCGTGGGACATCGACCAGGCGCGGACCGCGACCACCTCAGGGTGAGCCGATCGCCGCCTGAGCTGGCCCCTCAGCCGTGCGGACGCGCCGATGGAAGATGCTCGCGTCCCCAGCCATCGATGGCCATGATCACGCGCTGCAGGTCCACGCCGGCCGGGGCCAGGGCGTACGAGGTCCGCGGCGGCATGTAGGAATGAACGGTGCGGGTGACGAGGGCGAGCTCTTCGAGATGGTCGAGGCGCAGCTTGAGCGTGGCCGGGTTGCACCCCCCGACGGCGCGACCAAGCTCGTTGAACCCCATCGGCCCGTCGAGGAGCGCACGAACGATGTGCAGCGTCCACTTCTCCTGGAGAAGCTGGATGGCGGCGTGCACGGGACAGTAGTCGTCTGCGGGCGGGGCCGTCCCCGATTCCGTCGCGGAACCGGGGCGTTCCTCAGCTGTGGTTGGCACTTGACAAACTATAGCGCTTTTGTTGACGATGTGCTTGGGCACCGGAAAGTGCTGCCGCTCGGGGCCTGCCGATGCATCGTACAAGGGAGGAGAGCCATGGGCTGGACCCTGGATCCACACCACACCCACGTCGGCTTCAGCGCCAAGCACCTCGGTGTCGCCACCGTGCGCGGCAGCTTCACCAAGGTTGACGCCGAGATCGAGCTCGACGACCCCGAGGACCCCACCACGGGACGTGGCAACGTGACCATCGACGCTGCCAGCATCACGACCAACAACGAGCAGCGTGACGGCCATCTGCGCAGCCCAGACTTCCTCGACGTCGAGAAGTACCCGACGATCACCTTCACGGCGAAGAGGGTTGAGCGCGCCGGCGACGACTACAAGGTGGTCGGCGACCTCACCATCAAGGACATCACCAACGAGGTCACGCTCGACTATGAGCACAGCGGCGTGGTTGTCGACCCGTACGGCAACACCAAGGTCGGTGGCACGCTCAGCGGCATCATCGAGCGCAGCAGGTGGGACCTGAAGTGGAACGTCCCGTTGGGCGGCGGCGGGCTCCTCGTCTCAGAGAAGGTCAAGATCGAGATCGACGGCGAGCTCAGTCAGGACAAGGACGAGTCGGCCGAGTCTGCGCAGGCAGAGGCGGCGACCACGGCTTAGACCTCAGGCGGCGGCGTCCGCCGGGGTGACCTCCGGGTCCTCGGCGGCGCCGTTGCGGAACAGCGAGGACGGCCACCAGTTCCAGTTGCCGAGGATGGCGACGAACGACGGGACCAGGATGGTGCGCACCAGGAAGGTGTCCATGAGCACGCCGGCCGCGATCCCGTAGCCGATCTGCTTGATCTGGTCACCGCCCGAGCTGCTGCCTCCGGCGACGGCGAGCACCGCGAACGTGCCGCCAAGGATCACTCCCGCGGTGGTCACCGTCGTCCCGGTCACCGCCACCGCATGGCGAATCGCCGCGAGCAGCGGGAGACGCTGCGCCTCCTCGCGAATGCGCGTCATGACAAGGATGTTGTAGTCCGAGCCCAGCGCCATCAGGAACACGAACATGAGGAAGGGCAGGACGAAGTTGATGCCGCTCTGGCCGCCCAGGCGCACGAAGATGAGCGCGGTGATGCCGATGGCGGCGAGGTAGGACAGCACCACCGAGGCCACCAGGTAGAGCGGTGCGATCAGGCTGCGCAGCACGATCGCCAGCAGGATGGCGATGAGCACCGCGACGAGTGGAAGGATGTGGAGCAGGTCGCTCGACGACACGGCGTTGACGTCGTAGGCGAACGGCAGGATGCCGAAGATCCCGGAGTCGGTGGCATGCACCTGCGCGGCGACGGACGTGACCGCGGCCCGCACGGCCGGGACGGCGGCGATCGCGCGTGGATCACTGGTGTTGCTGTTGGTGAACAGTGTCTGCACCTGCACGGTGTGTCCGTCTGCGCTGATGAAGCGCGACAGCGAGCGGAGCAGCGGCGCCGAGCTGGCGCTCGTCGGGTCCTTGAGAGCCTGCTGCAGCGCGGGCAGACCGCCGGCGGCCTGGACGACCTCGACCGGCCCTGTGACGGCGGCGAACTGGCCGCTGGCGTGCAGATCGCTTTCCAGGGTGACCAGGTCCGTGGCGTGGCCATAGATCGGTTGCGCGAACGTGAAGAGGACCTCATTGCTGTTGGTGCCACCGCCGCCGAAGTGCGCGGTCAACACCGCCGCCCCCGCCGCCGAATCGGTGCCCGACGGACTCGACTGGTCGGCGAAACCGGCGGCCGGCGCGCCCACCTGGCCCAACGCCAGGCCGGCGAAGAAGAGAAGCCCGACGGCGGCGACGACGCGCGGATGGCGGACGACACCGCCGGCGATGCGCCCATACAGCGTTTGGCGTGGGTTCAGCTCGGGGCGCGTGCGTGATGGCCAGAACACCGCCCGCCCGAAGATGGCGAGCAGCGCGGGCAGCAGGGTCAGCCCGGCGAGCAGCATCAGCCCGATGCCGATCGCCAGCGCCGGCCCGAGGCTCTGGTAGAGGCCGAACTGCGCGACCACCAGGCTCATCAACGCGGCCATGACCGTCAGAGCTGAGAAGGTGATCGACTCGCCAACCGTGCTGACCGCGG
Organism: Candidatus Dormiibacterota bacterium; assembly: GCA_036276135.1. Taxonomy (GTDB): domain Bacteria; phylum Chloroflexota; class Dormibacteria; order Aeolococcales; family Aeolococcaceae; genus Aeolococcus. The sequence continues at coordinate 1,202 of DATBEL010000080.1, read as the reverse complement.
TGCGCACCGCGTCCTTCGGCTCGGCGCCGCCGCGCAGCTCCTCGCGCACCCTGAAGACGAGGAACAACCCGTAGTCGGTCCCAGCGCCAAGGACGAGCACGATGAGGATGAACTGGGTGATGCTCGACGCCTGCACACCGATCTGTGTTGCCCCGGCGATCACGGGCGACGAGAGGAGCAGCACGAGGAGCGCCGGGAACAGCGTGATCAGCGGTGCCAGGAGCGCGCGGAACGCGACCAGCAGCAGCACCACGATGAGCAGCAGCGAGAGCGATTGGATGCTGCTGCGTGAGTTGCCCGATTGGCTCTGCGAGTCGATCACCGTCGGCAGGCTGCCCGTCAGGTGGAACTGAAGGGTTCCACTGCCCGGGAACTGCGCGCGCACGGCCGCCACCAGGTCCTTGGCGTCGGCGGACTGTGAGTACGGGGGAAGGTCGGTCTGCACCAGCGCCTGCTCCGCCTGCCGATCCGATGAGAGCCCGAAATCCCTGACCAGCGTGACGTGCGGCATGGTCCGGATCCGCGTTTGTACGGCCGCCACCGCGGCGGTGTCCGAGCTGGTCAGCGACGTCCCCGTCGTGGACGCGGCGACCAGGGTCATGGTGGCCTGGTTGGTGTTCTGGAACGGCGCGGCCAGCTGGGTGGCGTGCATCGAGGCGGAGCTCTGCGGAAGGAACCCGCTGGTGGTGTCCTTGGCGACCGAGGCAAGTGAGGGGAAGGCCTTCACCGAGAAGACGGTGACGACGATCCAACCAACCAGCACCGCCCAGCGGAAGCGCACCGAGAAACGGCCGATCCCGGCGAAGAGGCGCGTCACGCGGTCTCCTCGGTCACAGCGCAGCGGCCGCCGGCGTGGCGCCGTGGGATGCGTCGGCGACGATGCGCTCGGCGAGGCCGGCGATGACGTCGAGCTCGTCGTCGCTGAGGGGGGCCAGCAGCGTTGCCAGTCGCTTGCTCTGGTCCGTCTCGAACGCGCGAACTGCGGCCAGCGCCGAACCTGACACCGCGACGCGAAGGGCGCGGCGATCATCGGGGTCCGGCGTGCGCTCCGCGAGGCCGTGCTGCACGAGCCGGTCGACGAGCTGGGTGGCTGCGCTCGGACTGATCTCCATGCGGGCGGCAAGGTCGTTCATCGTCAGCGGCCCATGCTTGACCAGGTGGCGAAGGGCGCCGAGCTGATGCAGGGTGACACCGCCGAAACG
>DATBEL010000079.1:0-2429 GCA_036276135.1 Candidatus Dormiibacterota bacterium | reverse complement strand
GGACGCGCCGATGACGCTGCTCGAGGAGCGGGTCGATGAACAGGTGAGCGGGCGCTGGACGCCGCGACTGCGCCATGTCAGTGTCGTCGAGGCGGGCCGCGGCGCGGCCGCGAAGGCGGCGCTCGGGCTGATCCGGGAGGCAGGACTCGATGACGCGCCGGCGCTGACACTGCTGCGGCCGGCGCTGGTGCGCGCGCCACGCCTGGCCCTGCCCGATCCCGACAGCACCACCGCCCGCGACCTCTTCACACGCAGCGCCACGCTCTCGCTGATGCAATGGCTGTACTTCGACAGCGAGCTGTCGGGGGCGGCGCCCGAAGCGTTGCGCAAGGTGCGCGTCGCGCTGCGGCGATTGCGCAGCGACCTCCAGACCTTCGCGCCTCTGCTCGACCGGACCTGGGCGGATGGCCTGCGCGAGGAGCTGGGGCAGCTGGCGGACCGGCTCGGAGTGGTCCGGGACGCCGAGGTGCTGGCCGCACGGCTCGGCGAGCTGATCGCGCGCCTGCCCGACGGCGACAGGACCACGGCGCAGCCGGTGCTGGAGACCGCCAGGGTGCAGCTGTCGGCGGCGCGCGCGCTGCTGTTCGAGAGCCTGGGGGGTGACGCGTATCCTGCCGTGCTCAACGCCGCGGTGGTGGCCGTCACCCACCCCCGCTGGGGGGACGGCGGCGACGTCCCGGTGACGCAGCTGGGCCGGCGCCCGTGGCGGCGGCTCCGTGACTACGTCGCAGCCCTCGACCGGGGCCCCGCCGACGCGCAGCTGCACCGCGTCCGCATCCTCGCCAAGCGAGCCCGATACGCGGCCGACGCCTGTGTGCCCGCCGTCGGCGACGCGGCCGCGCGATCGGCGTCCCGGCTGGCGGATCTGCAGACCGTCCTCGGCGAGCACCACGACGCGGTGGTGGCCCGGCAGTGGTTGCACGGCCAGGCCGGGGCCGACTCCGAGGTGTCCTTTGTCGCGGGCGAGCTCGCCGCCCTGGAGATGGCTCGCGCCGACGACGCCAGGCGGCGATGGCCCCAGGCGTGGGCGGCGGCGTCGCGCAAGCAGGAGTGGCGATGGTTGCGCAGCTGATCCACGTCGTCCGCCACGCTCACGCCGGCGACCGCGCCGCCTGGTCGCACGACGACGATCTGCGACCGCTCTCCGACCGGGGATGCGTTCAGGCGGAGCACCTCGCCAGCGCGCTGGCGTCGCCTCGACCGGCGGGCGTGTACTCGAGCCCGTCGCTGCGCTGCATGGCCACCGTGCTGCCGCTGGCGCGCACCCAGGGGCTGCCGCTGGCCACTCTCGACGTGCTCTACGAGGGAAGCAGCGCGACAGCGCTGCTCGACCGGCTCGTCGCCGAGGCGCGATCGCCGCTGGTGGCGTGCACCCACGGCGACGTCCTCGACGAGCTCCTCGCCCATCTCGCCGGCCTGGGGATCTCGCTGCCGGCGCTGCACGCGCCCAAGGGGTCGACCTGGACGCTGGAGGCCACCGGCTCGCGGATCAGCTCGGTGCGATACGCACCGCCGCCCTGACGGGCCGCCCGGCATGGAGCCAGGGATCAGCGGGGGATGTGACCACGCCCCCAGGGTAGGCGCAGCCGGGTTAGGCCGACGTTGGCTTCTCGTTCAGAGTTGTGGCCGGGTTGTCCTCGGCGTCGAGACGGTCCAGCCGGTAGCCCACCCCGAACACGGTGGTGATGCGGAACGGAAGGGTGTCGAATCGCTCGAACTTCTCGCGCAGCCAGCGGATGTGGACGTCCACCGTCTTGTGGTCACCGAAGAACTTGCTTCCCCAGACGCGATGGATGATCGTCGAGCGCGACAGCACCCGGCCGGCATTGGCGAGGAGGAGGGAGAGCAGGTCGAACTCCTTGGGCGAGAGGTGCACGCTGTCGTCGCCCACCCGCACGGTCCGCGCGGCGCGGTCGAGCCGGAAGCCCCCGAAGTCCTCCACCTCGCCGGGGCGGTGGGGCTGCCCATCGGCCAGCTCCGCACGACGGAGCATGGCCGCCACCCGGGCGAGAAGCTCGTTGAGGGAGAAGGGCTTGGTGACGTAGTCGTCCGCACCCACCTGCAGCCCCACCACCTTGTCGAGCTCGCTGGCCTTGGCGGTGAGCATGAGGATCGGGGTGCTCATCTCCGCACGGAGCACACGACACACCTCGAGGCCGCTCATCTCGGGAAGCATGAGGTCGAGGAGGATGAGGTCGGGCTGGCGCTGCCGGGCCAGCTCGATGGCCGAGGCGCCGGTGGCCGCCTCGCTCACCTCGTAGCCCTCGCGGGTGAGGTTGTAGCGCAGCGTCTGGCTGATGTTCTCCTCGTCCTCGACCACGAGGATGCGCTTGGGCCCGCGTCCGGCGGTCATCAGCCGAGCTCCTCGACGTTGCCGGTCTCGAGGAAGACGAGGTCCTCCGCCAGGTTGGTGACGCGATCAGCGATGC
>DATBEL010000078.1:0-3041 GCA_036276135.1 Candidatus Dormiibacterota bacterium | reverse complement strand
CTTCCTCCGCGGCGCTCGCCACGATCTTCCACTTTCTCTCGAGCGTCGAGGCATCGCCGAAGCAGTGCCACGCGTCCGCGACTCGACCAGCCAGCGGCAGCATGCGGCGCTCGCCGGAGGCGCCGATCCAGATCGGCGGATGCGGACGCTGCACAGGCAGCGGTCGAAGCCTGGCGCGGTCCAGTGCGAGCGTCCGACCGGTCCATGTGATCTCCTCGCCGCTGCAGAGCCGGCGCACCACCTCGACTGTGTCCTCGAGCCTGTCGATCCGCTCACCCATCGGCGGGAACGGGATGCCGAGCTCGCGATGCTCCTCCTCGAACCATGCAGCGCCAAGCGCCAGCTCCAACCGGCCATTCGATGCGTGGTCGATGGTGATCGCTTCAGCGGCAAGCACTGACGGGTGCCGGTAGGTCACGCCGGTGACCAGCAGCCCGAGTCTGATGCGGCTCGTGGCGATGGCGAGGGCAGCCAGGGTGGTCATCCCCTCGAAGCAGTTGCCCGGACCCTCGCCATACATGGCTTTGAAGTGGTCGAAGCCCCAGGCGCCATCGAACCCCAGCTCTTCACCGAAGCGCGCGCGACTGACGAGCTCATCCCACTCGAGACGCTGCTGAGCGATGTCGATGCCGAAGCGCACGCGCGAATTGTGCCCGCGCCCGCCGACCAGGTGCTTGCGCGAGGCCGCTCAGCGGCCCGTGACGGGAATCCTCTCGACCGCCGGGATGACGTCGCCGGCGAGCAGGTCGAAGACGTCGTCGCTGTGCACGTCGCGCAGGCTGACGATGGCCTGGTCGATGCCAATCTCGGCGAGGGCCGCGAAGTACTCCACAGTGGCCGCCGGTGTCAGCGAACCATCGCGCCCGTCACGGGTGACGTGGATGTGTCCGAGCGAGGTCTTCTCGATCTCCGAATACGGCCGTCCCACGGCCTCGCAATGGCCGCGCAACACCTCGAGCTTGTGCTTGATCACCGAGTTGTCCGCGAACGCGAACAGGTTGCATGCATCCGCGTACTGGGCCACCAACCGCAGTGTCTTCTTCTCGCCGCCACCGCCGACCAGGATCGGCGGATGGGGCCGTTGCAGGGACTGTGGTGAGGTGAGCGGGCGCCGCAGCTGGTAGTGCTTGCCCTGGTACAGCGATTCGTCACCCGACCACATCTGCAGCGCGATCTGGAGTGTCTCCTCCAGCCGCTCGAATCGTTCGGCCATCGGTGGGAAGGGGACGCCGAGTCCGCGATGCTCGTCCTCGTTCCAGGCGGCGCCGATGCCGAAGTACGCACGTCCACCGGAGAGAACATCGAGCGTGGTTGCCGTCTTCACGAGGACGCCCGGGTGGCGGTAGGTGATGCCGGTGACCATGGTGCCCAGCCGGATCCGCGACGTGCGGCCGGCGGCGAAGGCCAGCGTCGACCAGCCCTCGAGCATGTCGAGCTCGGGCGGCCCGACGACCCTGATCTGGAAGAAGTGGTCCATGACCCACAGGCTGGAGAAACCGGCGCGCTCGGCGCGTTCGGCGATCAGCCCGAAACGCTCGCCGAGTCGCGGCGGGCCACCCGGCCAGGTGAAGTTGGGAACCTGCAGGCCAACGCGCACGGGTACTCCTTGACTGGGGAAGGGGACATGGTGCCATGCACGTCCGATGGGCCGCCCTGGTGACCGCGGTGCCCGCGGGCGGTTCCCCTACCATTGCCGCCGAAGGCTGGCGAGTGCCCGACGAGGGCGCGGTCGGGCGACTTGACCCCTGGAGGAACATCCTCGTCATGACCCGATTCGGTTCGATCGCGATGGTGGTGGGGTCAGCCGCGGTGATCACGCTGAGCGCGTGCGGCGAAACGGCGGCAACGGCACAGGACCAGGGGTTCCAGCACTGGTATCCGTCCACTCCGATCCCCACCCCCGGCCTGTCCAAGACCACGCCGACACCGCTCGCCTCGGCCACTCCGGCGGCCTCTGCCGGCCAGGCCCAGGCGAGCGGGCTGGGCACCCCCGCCGAGAAGGTCTCAGCAACGGCCGCGCTGAAGTTCGATCCGTCGGCGACCACCGCCAAGGTCGGTGACGTCATCCAATGGACCAACACCGGGAACGTTGCGCACAACGTGACCTTCACCGACCCGTCGCTGACGTCCGGGACGCTCAACCAGGGTGACACCTGGCAGGTGAAGTTCACCGTGGCCGGCACCTACTCCTACCACTGCACATTCCACCCGGGCATGGACGGGCAGCTCACCGTCGGCCACTGACCTCGAGGGCAGGAGACACGAAGGTCCCGGGAAACCTCCTCGCGGAGACGCCCCGGGACCCGAATCGCCGATCGAGGCCGAGCTGGCCAGCGTCGGCACTGCCGCATAGGCCTGAGGAGCGCAAGCGTGCCGGGACCTGCGTACCGGTACGCTTGCGACACCGTGGAACGTCAACCGCGCATCGGCATCACCTGCAGCACGCGCCGCGTGCCGGGCTACTACGACCGGTACCTGGCCGCGATCGCGGCGTCGGGCGCCACCCCGGTGGTGATCACGCCGCAGGCGGAACCGACCGCCGGCGACGCCGCCGAGAGCCTCGGCGGCATCGACGGGTTGATTCTGCCCGGCGGCTGGGACGTGGCGCCTGAGGAGTGGGGCGGCGAGCCGGTGGACGAGGAGACGCCGGTGGACCACGCGCTGGACCGCACCGAGATTGCGCTCGTCCGCGGGGCTGTGGAGTCGGGGACGCCCATCCTGGGCATCTGTCGCGGCCAGCAGCTCATCAATGTGGCATTCGGCGGATCGTTGTTCGCGCACATCGACGACCACGACAGCCATGGGCAGCCTCGCGACGTCCTCGCGCACGCCGTCGACATCGACCCCGACTCGGAGCTGGGGCGGGTGGCGTCCACGCCGTTGATGGTCAACAGCCTTCACCACCAGGCCGTCAGGGACCTCGGGCCCGGCCTCCGGGCAACCGCCCACAGCTCCGACGGCATCATCGAGGCGCTCGAGTCGACCGACGGCCTGGTGGTGGCGGTGCAGTCGCACCCCGAAGAGCTGGTGGCCAGCCAGCC
>DATBEL010000077.1:0-11921 GCA_036276135.1 Candidatus Dormiibacterota bacterium | reverse complement strand
ACACGCCCCAGGCGTGGCCTTCATGGAGATGCAGTTCTACCCGCCGGGCTGGGCTGAGTGGCCACCCGGGGTCAGCTGCGACCCGACCAAATGGTGCGCGGCTCTGAACATCGACAGCCTGTCCGAGGATCCCGTCACCGGTCAGGTTCTCAACTCCACGTGCGCCGCAAGGACCGGGCTGGAGTACGTCAACTTCGCGTTCATCACCCATGACGGCGTTCCCATTGCACCCCCCAACCCGGTGGACGCCACCTTCAGCACGTTCAATCCGGTCGGCAACTCGGACGTCTCGTTCTTCAACTCGGGAGACCAGTTGTCCGTCGCTCTCGCGGACACCACGCACGGACTGGGCATCAACATCACCGACTCGACACACCCCGGTCAGAGCGGGTTCATGGTCGCCAGCGCCGCCAACAATTTTGGAATGGTGCAGTTCGCCCCCACCGGAGCGACCTGCAACAACATCCCCTACGACTTCCACCCGATGTACAGCACCTCCTCGGAGGCGACCAGGGTGCAGTGGGCGGCACACTCCTACAACATCGCCTTCTCGGATGAGATCGGGCATTTCGATTTCTGCGGGAACGTGCAAACCCGAGGCACCTGCGGTAAGTCGGAGGGGCTCGCTGGTGACACGGAGCCGAGCGACAAGGACGACACCGTCTGCTTCCCCGCAGGCTCGTTGGGTGCCCTTGTACAAACCTCCGGGTGCATCGGCACCAACAGCGGCTTTGATGGCATGCCGTACCAGAATGTCTGGCCGGACGGCAACGCCAATCACCCGGCCCCGGTCGACTTCAGCAGTCCGTTGACGGGGGGCAGCAACTACGACCGCCTCGCCTTCGAAACGGATCTGCCCAGGATCGAGGTCAAGGGCGTCGGCGGCGCCAACAACTGCAACCGTACGACCGGCACCGGTTGCATCAACCCACCGCTGTCCGACGACGGCACGCCTGCCGCGTTCTACCCGTTCTACTCAACGGCGGCCGGCGGATCCAACGCATGTACTTGGGTGATCGGAAATCAGATCCCGTTCAACCCAACCAATGCGCCGTACCCCATCTACACGACCAACAGCTTCGGCGGAAGCTCCGCGGCGGAGTACGGGCCGCTCTATCGCTCGACCTATCTGTCATTCCCGGCCGGACCCACCTTCACCACTTCGTCGCGCTACAACAACTTCCACAACGGGCTGACCACCAACCCGTGTTCCGGGTGACCCCGTACTGAACCACGGGGAGGGGCCGCGTCGGCGGCCCCTCCCCACCCGCCCCAGCCAGCCTGGATGACCGGCTGGTCGCCCCAAAGGGAATCACTGTGAGGCGCATCACCCGGCGCCGGGCCCTCCAGGATGTCGCGCTGGCATTTGGAGCCGCGGGCCTCGCCCCCGCCCTCGCCCCTGCCGCCAGCGTCTGGGCGGCCACACAGGACATTGCCACCGGCGCTCCTCGAGTCATCCCCTTCGCAGGGCAGCATCAGGCCGGCATCGCCACTCCCCAGCAGGCGCACGCCTGCTTTGCCAGCCTCGACTACACCGGTCGGGAGGAGGCCGACCTGGCAGCGCTTCTGCGCGACTGGTCGCAGGCGGCCGGCCGTATGACCGCGGGATTCACAGCTGTCGCCACCTCAGATAGCCAGGACAGCCCGCCGGCCGACAGCGGCGAGGCATTGGGACTGCTGCCGGCGCGGCTGACGGTGACCTTCGGGCTGGGACCGGCACTGTTCACCGCGATCCGAAGCCTCCGCCCTCGCCGGCCAGCTCAGCTACAACCGCTCCCACCGTTCAGCACCGATCGCCTCGACCCGCTGATCAGCGGCGGCGACTTGGCCATACAGGCGTGTGCCGATGATCCCTACGTCGCGTTCCACGCTGTGCGCATGCTGCTTGCTCTGGCAACCGGGCGCGCCCAGCTGCGCTGGATGCTGCGCGGCTTCCTGCCCTCCGACCAGGTGCAGTCGGGCACGGTCCGGAACCTCATGGGCTTCAAGGACGGCACCGCCAATCCCACCCCGGCCGATCCGTTCTTCGACCCCACGGTGTGGGTGCAGCCTGCCGATGCGCCGGCCTGGTTGCGGTCCGGGTCCTACCTGGTGGTGCGCCGCATCCGCATGCGCCTCGGCCACTGGGACGGCTCGGATTTCGGCGAGCAGGAGCAGACCTTCGGGCGTCTGCGCGGCAACGGCGCACCGCTCACCGGCGGCGGCGAGTTCACGCCGCCCGACTTCGACGCCCGGTCCGGCGGCCTGCCCGTGATCCCGCTCGATGGCCATATCCGACGCGCCCACTCCTCGTTCAACGGCGGCGCGCGGATTCTGCGCCGCGGCTACGCGTACAGCGACGGGGTGGCCGACTCGGCGAGAGGTGACCTGGCCAGTGGCGGCCTCGACGCCGGTCTGCTCTTCCTCGCCTACATGCGCGACCCCGGCCAGTTCATCCGCATCCAGTCGAGCCTGGCCGAACTCGATCACCTCAATGAGTACGTCGTCCACGTCGGAAGCGCGATCTTCGCCGTGCCGCCCGGGGCGAGCCAGGGCGGGTTCGTCGGAGAGACGTTGCTGGGGTGAGCGCGGCCCCGCGGGCTCTGTCGTGGACGCCGTTCGCATCGATACCTTGTGGTCGCCACGACGGCACCCAGGATTCCCCGCAACCCGGTCATGCGTATGCCGGCGCCGTCCTCGGCCAGGGACGCAGAGCCTCGAGCTGATGGGCGACGCCGAGCAGCATCGCTTCGCTGCCGGGTCGACCCACCAGCTGCACCGCCAGTGGCATGCCGTCGGGGTGCAGACCGGCCGGCACGACCATCGCCGGCCACCCGGCGAGGTTCCAGGGCGCGGCGAAGGGCGCATAGCGGATGTTCGCCAGGATGTTGGCCAGCCAGCCGCGCTGACCCCACGCCGCCGCCTCGATCGGTGGCTGGGCGAGGGCGGGCGTCACCAGCACGTCATGGTCCGCAAAGAACCGCTCCGCCGCGGACCGCCAACGCGCGCGTCCCTGTTCGCGCGGAAGCCCCAGGCGGAGCGCCACGCGGCCGAGCTGCGCGTGCCGTCGCGTCCGCGGTTCGAGCGCCGACGGGCTCGCCAGCAGGCGGGCGTCGAGCTCTGTGCCCGCCACCCATCGGACCATCTCTGACAGCGCGGTGCGCTGTCCGTAGGGCGGGCGGGCCGTCGTCACCTGGTGACCGGCATCGCGCAGCAGCATGCCGGTCCGGCGTGCGGCCGCCGACCAATGTCTGTCGACGGGTGTGAAGGGCGCCGGTGCGTGTGGCGACACGGCGACGCGGACACCAGCGGGGGCGGCGACAGTCGCCAGCTCCCGACGACCCGCCATCACCGAGAGCAGCAGCGCGCAGTCATCGACTGACGTGGCCAGCGCACCGTTCTCGGCCATGTCGAACCACGACCCGTTGCCAAGCGCAGACGGAACCAGCCCTCTGCCTGGCTTGAGCCCCACGAGGCCGCAGCACGCCGCGGGGATGCGGATCGAGCCCATGCCATCGTTGCCGTGCGCGACAGCAACCATGCCCGCGGCCACGGCGGCAGCGGAGCCACCCGAGGATCCGCCGGGGGTTCGGCTGTGGTTCCACGGGTTGCGAGTGACGCCGAACCTCGAGTCGGTCGCTCCGAAGACGCACAGCTCGGGGACACGGGTCAGGCCAACCACCACCGCGCCCGCAGCCCGGAGCCGGCGCACCACCTCGTGGTCGGCCGGCTGTGGCGTCGGATCGCTCGCGGTCGACCCGCAGCGCATCGGCTCACCCTCGACGGGCACGTTGTCCTTGACGGCGATCGGCAATCCAGCGAGGGGAAGGCTCATCTTGTCCGGACGCGCATCCACGTCCTGCGCATCGCGGATCGCGGCGAGCGCGCGCACCTTCTGGAAGGCGCCGATCGAGCCGTCCAGCTCCTCGATCCGCAGGAGCGCACGCTCGGTCGCCGTCTGAGCACTCAGCTCGCCGCTGCGCACTGCGGAGACGAGCTCGACCGCGCTCAGCGTCACCAGCTGAGTCTACAGTAGGCTCCCGCACATTCCTCACCGCCTGACACCCAGCGCCGCTCACCCGTTCGGCTCTGCGCGCGTACCGGTGGTTGGTGATCCCGTCTCGCTCGACCACAATGCGACCCACCATGGGACAGCCGCCCGACAGCGACATCGCCGACCAGATGGTGGGCCTCGGATTGAACCAATACGAGGCCCGCACCTACGTCGGATTGCTCCGGCGTGAGGCGTCGACGGCGGCGGAGACGGCGCGGCTCACCGGCGTTCCGCGGCAGCGCATCTACGACGTCCTCGACGGACTGGTCGAGAAGGGCCTGGCCGCGGTCCGCCCCGGTCGAACGGCTCGATACGCCGCCGTCGCCCCCGGCCCTGCTCTGGAGAGCCTGGTGGGTGCTCACCGCCAGCGCCTGGCAGCGGCTGAGGCCTCCGCGGAAAGCCTCCTGGAGCGGCTCCGTCCCGCCTACCACGCGGGCCTGGCGCACACCGACCCGCTCGACTACATCGAGGTGCTGCGCGACCAGCGCGCCATCGCCCAGCGCTTCAATGACCTGCTCGACGCCACGCAGCAGGAGATCCTCGTCTTCACCAAGCCCCCGTATGCGGTGACGGTGAAGGAGAACCTCCGCGGGCTGGAGGTGGCGCGCACTCGGACCATGCGCAGCGTCTACGAGCTCTCCGCCTTCGACGACCCGGAATTCCCCGCTGCCATCCAGGCGTTCGCCGAGGCCGGTGAGCACATCCGCTTCGTCCGCGAGCTGCCCCTGAAGCTGGGCATCATCGACCAGACCATCGTCATGTTCGGCATGGCGGATCCGGTGGCCGAGCCCAGTGGCACGACCGTCGTCATCGAACATCCCGCCCTGGCGCGCATCCTCAAGATCGCCTTCGAGGCGGTGTGGGAGCAGTCGCTCGACTACGACGAGGCCATCGCCGCCCGAGCCATCGCAGCGCCCTGAGCCGCGGGCAGCCGCCCGCCACTTGACAGCCCTCCCGGTTCCTTCGTACTGTCACCACGCTCAGTGGTGACATGGCGGATCAGGAAGGAGATGGCGATGAGCGCACGGCGTGGGCTGGTTGTGTCCGCCGCGGCCCTGGCGATGACGACAGGTCTCTGGACACCGCCGCAGGGGCTCGCGGCCGCGCCACCGACCGACTCGTCACCGCAGTCGTCCGCCCCCGCCGGGAATCGGAACTTCACCCTCTACGATGGCTCGCGGGTGACCCTGGGACCGGACGGGATCGGCTGGCGCACCGACCCCCAGGGCCGGCGCCATCCCTTCACCATGACGATCCCGACCGGCAGGTCCGCGCTCGGCGACACCCCCGGACCGAGCCGAGCGGACCTCGTCCAGCAGCTGTCGGTGCCCAGCGGCGGCACCACCGCCGGCCATGACGTCGTCATCGCCTTCGCCTCCGCAACCGCGACCGGCTCCCGAAGCGGTACCGGGGCAGCGGCTCCCCAGCAACCGCAGACGAGTGATCCAGCGCTGACCCAGGCCCTGCATCGAGTGGGCGCGACATCGCTCCGCCCTTTCTTCACCGGGGTGTCCTCGGCGCGACTGGAGGCGCTCAACGCAGGGGCGCGCAACCGTCTCGGCGGCTCCACACCGGACCTGACAAGGGCGTATGTCGTTCACCTGGCGGGCGCCGATGCCGTGTCGGCAGCGGCCGTGCTCCGCGCGACCGCCGGGGTCACGTACGCGCAGCCGGACTGGACGGTCAGCAGCTTCACCAGCCCCGATCCCACCGTGCTCGCGCCCAGCGTCGTTCCTCGCGCGGCGGGCGGGCGCGCGGCGGGGCAGACGACGTCGCCCAACGCACAGGGCGTTTCGCTGCCCAGCAACTACGGCCTGCAGAGCTCGCTGCAGTCGTACCTCAACGCCGGCGGCACCGACGTCTCCGGCGCGTTCGCGAACATCGGGCGGCGTTTCGGCCAACTGCCGGGCAGCGGCGAGATCATCACCAACGTTTCTCTCGGTGACCTCACCGACCAGGCCATGGCCGACGGCGGCGATTCATACGTGCGCACCTTCGGACCGACCACCGTCGTGATCAACGGCCAGCGCTACCTCGACTATCCGTCGCTGCCCCTGATCCCCACCTACACAGCGGGCCAGGACGCGACACTCAATCCACTCGGCACCGTCGAGAAGGTGGATCCCGCGCTCCGTGAGGTTCTCCTCGACTTCTCAGTGATGGCGCCGCTGCCCCACGACGTGCAGCGCTCCGGCGAGACGGGCACAGGAGTCGGTGATCTTCTCGGCATCGCACCGGGAGCGCAGTACCGCCTGGTGGTGCCGGAGCAGCCGACGATCGCCAACATCGAGGCCGCCTTCGTCGCCGCGGCCGAGCAACCGAACCATCCCCAGGTGATCAACGCCAGCCTGGGATTCGGTGAGGACAACGTCGGCTTTCCCGGGCGCTACCTCGAGGACGACCCGCTGATGCGCAGCATCATCGCCGGCATCGTCCAGACCGACGGCATCATCGTCACGATCGCGGCCAACGATGGCACGAGGATGTACACACCGGCGGCAGTGGGCCCCGACGGCGGCAGCGCTCCGACCAATGTGCCGGCGGCTGACCGGCAGCCGACCTCGGTCAGCGACGACGGCCACTCGACGATCCCCAGCGTCGTGCCCGATTCCGGCGCCATCGCCGTCGGTGGGACGACGCTCGACGACACCGTCGCGGTCCCGCCGCAGAACGGCGGCGCACTGTCGGAGAACGGGACGTTCAGCGAGACCCGGCTCGATGGCGCCACCAACTTCTCATCGGGGTTCGGCACCCGCATCGACGTGTCGGCGCCGAGCGACAACATCGCGGCCCTCAACCACCAATGCCTCCATTTCAACGCGTGCACGCCTCACGACGCCGTCACAGTGCTCAGCGGAGGCACGTCCGCGTCCGCGCCGATGACCGCCGCCGCCGCGGCCGATGTGCTCCAGGTGGCGCGGCTCACCGGCCACCCGATGACGCCTAATGGGGTGCGCTCGCTGCTGCAGAGCACCGGCCGGGCGGTGCCGACCCAGCCGCAGATCGACGGCAGTTTTGCGGTCGGCCCGCAGATCGATGTCTCGGCGGCCGTGGATGCCGTCCTGGTCCTCGACGACGGCGGCGCCCCACGCACGCCGGCAATCGTCCGCCTCTCCGTCGCCCATCGCCAGACGCTCGGCAACGCCGGCGCGCAGTTCGTCGAGGCCACCGATCCCACCGCCATCGATCTCCAGGGACCGAAAGACATCTCTGGCAACAACACCGGAGAGAACCTGGTCGGCCCGGTCACCATCGCCGCCGACGTCACCGGCCTGCCGCTGGCCGGGCCGGTCAGCTACGCGCTCCTGGTCGGCGGCGCGGTGGTGCGCGGATCATCGACTCCCGTGTTCCGGCTCACGCCGACGCAGCTCCTGACTCTCAGTGGACAGCCCGTCATCTCCACACAACCACGGTCGGTTCCCGTCGCCATCGCGGTGCTGCTCGGACCGACCCACGTGATCGCCTCGGCTTCGGAGCCACTCACCTTCGGTCCCACCGACGGTACCCACGTGATGGCAGCGGCGCCGGTGGTCGCGCCCACCGTCGCGGTCGGTTCACCGGTGACCGTGGCGTACGACCTGACCGGAGTCAGCAAGGTGCGCCAGCCACTTCTCATCGTCTCGTCGATCGATCACTGGAGCCCGTTCGCTGCGCCGCTCTTCCGGGTCAACTGGTCGGCGCCGCTGACCTCCACCGCCGGGGTGGTGACGGTCCCCGCGTCCGTCTTCGCCGCCGGTGGGGGCGTGTACGGGGTCGGGGTCGAGCAGGACAGCCTGGCCAGGTTCGCCGGCGCGTTCGCGTCCTTCCGCGTCGTCGGGACCGAGGCGAATCGGCCGGCAGCGCCCACCCTCGCGCCTGCCGGAGGTGCGCCCACGCATCTGCTGACGGTCTCTCGTGGCCATTCGTCCATCACGGTGCAATGGGATGCGAAGAGGGTGCGGGGCGCCACCGGTGCCGACCTGGAGCTGTCCGCGCCAGGGCCGACAATCTACAGCCTGCTCAACACATTCACCAACCAGAACGGCACCCGACGGGATGACAACGGCGTCGACTCGGCATCGACGCTCAACCTCCCGCTCCCGGGTGTCAGCGGCACGGCGACGCTCGACCCGGTGGCGCTCGGGGTGCCCACCTCGCTCCTCTATACCGCGCGCATCCTCGCCACCGACAGCGGCGGTCATCCGGTCGGCGAGGCATCGCCGGTGTCGTCTCTGGAGATCGACGACGGAGTGGCGCCCGGAGGCGGCAGCGTCGGCGACTTCAGCGTCAGCTCGTCGAACGATGCGAGCGTTTCCGTGACCAGCTTCGATTCCGCCGGCAACCCCACCGACAGCAGCATCTACGGATACACACCGGCCACCGCCACGTACGGCGCGCGATTCGCCGATGACCCCTCGGGCTCCAGCGTCTACACGGTGTTCGGGACCGACTCCAGCCTGCATCGCACCGTCGCCGCGCAGGAGTCCTGGAGTGGCACCGCGCAGAGCATTCAGACCTACAACGACAGCACCGGGCAGCAGCTGGCAAGCATCCCGGTCGACGCCGCCAGCCAGGGCCTGCTCATCGCCGGCAGGGTCGATGACACCCGTCATCGCGCAGCCATCCTCGGCTGGCGCACCACCGACGGTGGCGACGTCCTCACCGCCATCGATGTGACGGCGGGAACAGCGGGCGGCACGGTCCCGCTCGACACCGCCAGCACTCCCCGGCACCGGCTCTTCGACATGATGGACATCAATCGCACGACCGGTGTCGTCGATCTGGTCGGCGCGTATTCCGGTGACCTCTGCATCCTCCGCACCACCAGCTTCGCCACCGCCAACCTCGACACCCAGACCGTCAGCCCCACCACCGCCCTCAACCGCTGCGGCACCGGTGTCGCCTCGGATCAGGCGGGCACCGCCCACGTCACGGTCGGCCCGCTCTACTCGTACCCGATGCTGCCCAGTGCTCGCATCCTGCCGGTCGACGAAGCCACCGGTCAGGGTGGTGCGCTGTCCACGCTGCCTGGCCGCTCGCCGATCTGGCCGGTGGTGGACACCGCTCACCAGGTGCTGGTGGTCGGCTTCCTCGGCGGCAGCGACTACCTGGTCAACAACGACGGCATGAGCGCGGTGGGGGTGTTCGACCTCAAGACCGGCGCGTTGATCTCGATGGCCGAGCACTACAACTTCGTGTTCACCGCACTGGGCAGCAGCTCGATCCTGCCCGAGGCCGAGCGCGGCATCCAGCTCGACCCCAGCACCGGTACGGCGTGGACCTATGCCCCGCTCGACAACCAGTTGCAGCAGTTCAGCTATCTGGGAGGATGAGACGCCTTCACAGCGGCGACGATCCGTCGGCCAGGCTTATTCCTTCGGGGGTGATCTCGTACCGACGCACGGCCGGCTGATGGTTGCTTGCCCTGGTCTTCAGCACGGTGAGGGCGCGGTACAGGTGTTCATTGTCCTTGACGTACTGGAGCACCACCACGTTGTCTGAGAGGTGGGACATGCCGTTCTCCGAGACTCGCGTGACGGCAAAGAGTTCGGCCGTCTCCATCGTCATCATCAGGCTGACCCCGGCGCGTGAACAGCGCTGAGTCAGGGAGTACATCCACTCGCGGAAGCGACGGTCGTCTCCTGCTGCGATGGCGAGGTCGACCAGGCTGTCGATCAGGATCCGCTTGCAGCCGCTCCGCGCCACGTGCTCGAGGAGGTCGTAGACCCATTCGTCGATGTAGATGTCCACCGGGGACCTCGCCAGAAGGGTGACCCCGGGCGCGTCAAGCGTCCATCCGAAGCCCCTGACGACACGCTCCAGCTGGGTCCGGTTCTCCTGCAGAGAGGCGATCAATCCAGGCTGCCCAGCCTTGGCGCCGTTGAAGATGAAGTGCAGGCCCATCAGCGTCTTGCCGATTCCCGAGGGCCCCGCGACGAGCGTCGTCGAGCCCGGCCAGTAGCCATCGCCGAGGAGGTCGTCCAGCGCGGCCACCCCGGTCGAGTGGCGCTCAGTCCCGAGCTGGTAATCACTGACGTCGATCACATCCGCGAGGCGCGGGAAGACGTTGATGCCGGCCGGCGAGATTCGATAGGCGTGCTCGCCGGAGAGGAAGTTGCTGCCGCGCAGCTTGACCACCTGCAGCACTCTCGTCTCCCGCTCGAGAGCCCGCTTGGTGGTCAGAGCGATGATCGAGTCGGCCACGGCGAACTCGGGCGCGTCGACGGCGCTCTCGCGGCTGTACTCGCCCACCCAGAAGGACGACGCCGCGATCGCGGTCAGCCGGCCGGCCAGGTCGTGAAGAAACCGCCGAAAGTCGGCCTGGTCCTGGGCAAACACACGCAGCGCCTTGAAGCTGTCGATGACGACGATTCCGGGCTGATGCTCCCTGATCAGACGCTCGATCGACTCCAGCACCGCAACCAGCCCCCCATCGCGAAGGGCCGCCCCGAGATCCTCGTAGAGAACCCGCGAGCCCACCGCGTCGGGGTCGAAGAAGGTCATCGCCTGGCCGTAGCGGATGATCTTGTCGAAGGGCTCAGAGACCGTTGAGAGGTAGAGCGCAGGCCGCTCAGCGGTGGCATTGTGGAAGACGTACTGCTGGGTGAGGATGGTCTTGCCGCTCCCGGGCGCGCCGATGACCAGGTTGATCGCGTTCGTCGGCAGCCCGCCACCGAGCACCTCGTCGACGCGAGCGCTGCCAGACGACAGGCGAGCCTGGGTCAAACGGGCTGGGCCATCGTCGCGGCAGGACGTGCCAGCACGCTGGTGCCGAGAAGGTCGCGGACCACCGACAAGAGTTGAAGCGGCTCGAGTGGCTTCTGCAGAAAGGCAGCGGCGCCTGCCGCCAGGGCCTCTCCGGCGCTGTCCAGGGCTGACACGGCGAGAATCTGACCGTCGCCGGCCGACGAGAACTCGCGACACAGGCGGAAGCCTGCACCGCCGGACATCAGCAGGTCGATCACCACCAGGGTGGGCGACCGCTCGTTGAACAGCAGGGTGGCCTGGATCGCGTCGAGGGCAACGCAGACGTCGTAGCCCTCGGTTCGCAGCAGGTATTCGGCGAGCTCTGCGGCGTAGGGATCGCGCTCGGCGATCAGAACCAACGGGGGTGGGGGCTCCGTCGGGACAGCCCTGACTCCCGCGATTCGGCCGCTGTCGATCTCGTCCTGGAGCACCCGATGGGCATCCGCTGCCGACATCCCGCTTTCCAGGCTCTCCTGGACGAACCTCAATTGTTCGATCTGGATCCGCGAGTAGAGGCGTTGGGCTCCCTCGCTCCGATGCGGAACGACAACCTGGTAGCGCTCTTCCCAGGCGCGGAGCGTGGCGGCCGGCACGCTGAGCATCTTGGCGACCGCGCCGATGCTGAAGATCGGCTGGTCCGCGCCTATCGACATGGTGCTCAACGGTAGCAAGGAACACAGACCTTGGCAAGGTGCCCGTACAGCTATTGCAGAACCGATCGGCAGATCGGAAGCCCTCCCCGGGGGCGCTGAAAATGGGGTATTGCAGAAGGGATGACGAGGCTCTACAGTAGCCCTGCGATACTTGTACAGATGGAGGTTGCGGGTGGTGGTGATGGGTGAAGAATTCATGAGTGATGGTCCGGACGCATTCGTCGGCGCTGAGCCCCCGCTTCGAATCCTTCAGATCGAGGACGACCCTGACATCGCGGCGATGTACGCGCTCGGCATGGAGATGCAGGGATTCGAGGTTCTCAGAGCTGCTGACGGACTCGCAGGCGTCCAGGTCGCCTCGGCCAGCGGTCCAGACCTCGTGGTGATCGACGTCGGCCTCCCGTTCCTGGACGGTCTCCAGGTGCTGGCTCGCCTGCGGCAGGACCCGAGGACGGCGAGAGTACCTGCGCTCCTGTTGACGGCCTTCAATCCGAGCGACTACCGGCAAC
>DATBEL010000076.1:0-4390 GCA_036276135.1 Candidatus Dormiibacterota bacterium | reverse complement strand
TGCTGGGTGGCCGGGTCGTCGACGACCAGCACCCCCGGAGCGTGACGCAGCAGGGCACGCGCGTCGTCCGCAGTCACCGCGGCGTCGAACTCCATCCACACGGCCGCCGCATGCCCGACGGCCACCGGCACCCGCACGGTGGTCGCCGCGATCGGTAACTGCGGCAGGTCAAGCACGCGGCGCAGCTCGGCGATCACCTTGGTTTCCTCCTCGGTGTCTTCGCCGACCATGGGCCACCCGCCGGGCACGACGTTGCCGTGGAGCACATGCGGATACACCGTCCGAACCGGCGGCCGTCCGTACGCGTCGTCGCGCTCCTGGTCCGCCAGTTCAGCAGCAAGCGCGCGCCCTCCCCCACTGGCTGCCTGGTACGTGGCCACGGTCACATGACGCAGCCCGAACGTCGCATGTAGCGGACCGAGCACGACGGCCAGCGGGATGGCCACGCAATTGGGGTTGGCGATGATCCCCGCATGGCCCACCATCGCCGCCGCGTTGACCTCGGGTACGACCAGCGGCACTGTCGGGTCCATCCGGTAGGCGCTCGACTTGTCGACGGCGACGCCGCCGCCAGCAGCAACCACCGGCGCGAAGCGCCGCGCGGTCTCCGCGCCCGCCGCGAGAAACACGATGTCCGCGCCAGCGAGGACGTCGTCACTCACCTCGCGCACCACGACGTCGTGGTCGCGGAAGCGAACGATCGCGCCGTCGCTGCGCGCGCTGGCGAGCGCATGGAAGTCGCCGATCGGGAACACCCGATCCTCGAGGACGCGCAGCAGCGTGCCCCCGGCAGCGCCTGTCGCCCCCACCACGGCGACGACAGGCGGGTTCTGCACGGTGAGAACTACGCGGGACCGCCGCTGCCGGCGCCGGCGGCCTCGGCCTGCTGCTTGGCGAGGTCGCGGATCGCCTCCTTGCGTGAGAGGTTGATCCGGCCGCGGTCGTCGACCTCGATGACCTTGACCATGATCTCGTCGCCGATGTTGACGACGTCCTCGACCTTCTCCACTCGGTGCTCGGCAAGGTGGCCGATGCGCACCAGGCCCTCCTTCTTGGGAGCGATCTCGACGAAGGCTCCGAAGCTCATCAGGCGAGCCACGCGACCCTTGTAGATCCTGCCGATCTCGACATCATCTGTGAGGTCACGGATCATCGCCAGCGCCTGCTCGCGAGCCGCCGCGTTGGCGGATGCGATGCTGACCCGGCCGTCGTCCTCGATGTCGATCTGGGCGCCGGTCTCCTCGACGATCTTGCGGATCATCTTGCCGCCCGGGCCGATGACGTCGCGGATCTTGTCGGGGTTGATCATGATGGTCTCAATCCGCGGCGCCCACGGGCTCATCTCGGTGCGCGGCTGCGGCAACCCCTCAGCCATCTTGCCGAGGATGTGGATGCGCCCGGCACGCGCCTGGGCGAGGGCCTGCTCCAGCAGGTCCCATTGCAGGCCGCGCACCTTCATGTCCATCTGCAGGGCGGTGATGCCCTTCTCGGTGCCGGCGACCTTGAAGTCCATGTCACCGAGCGCGTCCTCCATCCCCTGGATGTCGCTGAGGATGACCGAGTGGTCATCGCCCTCGATGAGGCCCATGGCGATGCCGGCGACCGGCGACACCAGTGGCACACCGGCGTCCATCAATGCGAGGCACCCGCCGCACACAGAGGCCATCGAGGTGGACCCGTTGCTCGAGAGGATCTCGGTGACGATGCGGACGACGTAGGGGAAGTCCGCCTCGTCGGGCATGACGTTGTGCATCGCACGCTCGGCGAGAGCGCCGTGTCCGATCTCGCGACGGCCCGGTGCGCGCTGAAAGCGTGCCTCGCCGACGGAGTACGGCGGGAAGTTGTAGTGGTGCATGAACCGCTTGAACTCCTCGAGCCCAAGCCCGTCGATCTTCTGCTGGTCCTGACCGGACCCGAGGGTGACGATCGACAGCGCCTGCGTCTGGCCGCGGGTGAAGATGGCGCTGCCATGGGTGCGTGGCAGGACGCCGACCTGGGTCCAGATCGGGCGGATCTCGTCGGTCCGGCGTCCGTCCGGGCGGACACCCTCGTTGAGGATTGCGAAGCGCACCGCCTTCTTGGTCTCGGACTCGAACGCCTTGCTGATGTCGCCGCGCTTGTCGGGAAAGCGCTCCGCGAGTTGCCCGACCGCGTCGGCCTTGAGCTCGTCGAGCTGACGCTCGCGCGTGGCCTTGTCGACGTTGCGCGCCGCCTCACCGATGCGACCGGCGACGAGCTCGTGCACCGCGGCGGCGACGTCGGGATCGGTCGTGACCGGCGGGTACTGCATGGTCGGCTTGGCGCCGAGCGCGTTGCGGATGTCGACCTGGAACTGCACGAGGCGCCGAATCTCGTCATGGGCCATGCGCATCGCCTGGAGCATCAGGTCCTCGGGAACCTGGCGGGCACCCGCTTCGACCATGCTGATCGAGTCGGCGGTCCCGGCGACGACGAGGTCGAGCTCGGACTCGGCGATCTGCTGCAGGGTGGGATTGAGGATCAACTGCCCGTCGAGCATGCCGACGCGCACACAGCCGACCGGGCCCGCGTGCGGGATGTCGCTGATCGCCAGCGCCAGCGACGCGCCGGTGACCGCGAGGGTGGTCGGGTCCTGCTCCTGGTCGGCGCTCAGGACGGTGGCGATGATCTGGACGTCGTTGCGGAAGTCCTTGGGAAAGAGCGGGCGCAACGGACGGTCGATCATCCGGCTGGCGAGCACGCCGGCCTCGCTGGGCCGTCCCTCGCGGCGCGGAAAGCTGCCCGGGATGCGTCCGACCGAGTACAGCTTCTCCTCGTAGTCGCAGGTGAGCGGGAAGAAGTCAATGCCCTCACGGGGCGTGCGGTTGGCCGTCGCCGTGACGAGCACCACAGTGTCGCGACAGCGGATGAACAGGGCGCCGTTCGCCTGCTCGGCGACATGTCCGGTCTCGACGATCAGCGGCTGACCCGCGTAATCGGATTCAAATTTCTGGTATGCCATAGGGTCTCCTGATGAGTGGATGACCCGGGTGCGAGCAGACCTGGTGCCGCCCCGCGCGGATGGTGGTGAGATTGGTGTCTGGAGGTCGGCGGGCGGCTCGCGCCGAATGGCTGCGGCGCCGCATTGTGCCGAGGTCCAGGCGCCAACCTCTCACCGCTGCGCGTGGCTGCGGGGGACGTCGCTCCCGGATCGGAATCGATTGGTTGTCCGTGAATGTGAGGCCCACCGGTCAGGCGGGCTGTGCGCAGCCCTCCGTGGAGTGGACCGATGAACGTGAGTGCATCGATTACCGGCGAAGCCCGAGCTGGGCGATGATCGCGCGGTAGCGCTCGACGTCGGTTCTGGTGAGGTAGTCGAGCAGCCGGCGCCTCTTGCCGACCAGCTTGAGGAGCCCACGGCGCGAGGCGTGGTCCTTGGGGTGGTCACGGAGATGCTCGGTGAGCGCGGAGACGCGGTCACTGAGGACGGCGATCTGCACCTCCGCCGACCCGGTGTCGGTGTCGTGGCGGCGGTGTTCGGCGATGATCTCCGACTTTGGTCGAACTGCTGTCAAGTATGTCTCCGTGGGGCCCGGTTGGCCTGTCGCCGGTCGGGGAGCGGAGCCGCGTGGCGCATTCCCGATGCGCCAGAACCGAGCGGGGCTCTCCGAAGGTCAGCGCGAGCTTAGCAGCAATTCAGAGACCACGGTCTCGGCCCACCCCGACACAGACGTTGAGGACACCTGGCAGACACGTCAGGGTGGCAGGAGCACGGCCGATCTGCTCGCCCTCGATGTCGAAGAGGAGCGGACGATGATCGAGCGGTTCGACGCGGATGGTGGCCGCTCTCCTCACCAGGACCCCCGGTTGACGAAGGTGGGCGCCGCGGTAGACAGAAGGCACGGCCGTCAGCGTGCGGATGCGTCCCAGCGCGGGCAGGACGATGACGTCGAACAGACCGTCGTCGAGCTCTGCGTTGGGTGCGATACGCATGCCGCCACCGAAGCAACGTCCGTTGGCGATGACCACGTTCTGGATCTCCATCCCCACGACGTCTCCGTCGAGGGTGAGACGGACCGGCCTGCCGCCGAAGGTGGTCAGCGCGTTGAGAGAAATGCCGAGGAACACGGCGGTGCCGCGGAGGCCGCCGCCTTTGTAGGGGCTGCGATTCACCCGGGCGACCACCTCGCCGCCGACCCCGCAGTCGGCGATGTTGATGAACTGGCGCGCCGGCGTGTCGGGGTCGTCGTAGACCACTCGGCCGGCGTCGATTCGGCGGGTGTGGTTGGCGCGCAGGATCGCCGCGAGTTGGGTCGGATCAGTGGGCAAGCCGGCCGCGCGCCGGAAATCGCCACCTGTCCCGCTCGGGAGCATGCCGAGGATGGCGTCGGGGTTGACGGCCATGCCGTCGGGTGTGAAAAAGCCGTTCACG
>DATBEL010000075.1:0-42604 GCA_036276135.1 Candidatus Dormiibacterota bacterium | reverse complement strand
CCGGTAGCACAGGTGGCCTTAACGCGAAAGGACGGCCGGGATGCGCTCCCGGCCGTCCAGAGATCGAAGGTTGGCGCTCTCAGTACTCCGGCATGGGCGGCGCGGCCGCACCCTTGCGCTCGGGGATGTCGGTGATGAGAGCCTCGGTGGTGAGCAGCAGGGCGGCGATCGACGCCGCGTTCTGCAGGGCCGAGCGGGTGACCTTGGTCGGGTCGATGATGCCCGCCTTGACCATGTCGACGTACTCGCCGGTGGCGGCGTTGTAGCCCTGGCCCTTGGGCAGGCTCTTGACCTTCTCGACGACCACTGAGCCCTCCTCGCCGGCGTTGTCGGCGATCTGGCGCAGCGGCTCCTCGAGGGCGCGACGGAGGATGTTGACGCCGGTGCGGACGTCGCCCTCGGCCTCGACGGTGTCGAGCGCGAAGACGCAGTTGACGAGCACCACACCGCCGCCGGGCACGATGCCCTCCTCGACGGCCGCGCGGGTGGCCGACACGGCGTCCTCCATGCGGTGCTTCTTCTCCTTGAGCTCGGTCTCCGTCGCTGCGCCCACCTTGATGACGGCGACGCCGCCGGCGAGCTTGGCGAGGCGCTCCTGGAGCTTCTCCTTGTCCCAGTCCGAGGTGCTCTTCTCGATCTCGGCCTTGATCTGCTCGATGCGACCCTTGATGGCGTCGGCCGAGCCGTTGCCCTCGACCACCGTGGTGTCGTCCTTGGTGACCGTGACGCGCCGGGCGCGGCCCAGCGAGGTGAGCTGTGCGGAGTCGAGCTTGAGGCCGACCTCCTCGCTGATGACCTGGGCGCCGGTCAGGATCGCGATGTCCTGCAGCATGGCCTTGCGGCGGTCACCGAAGCCCGGGGCCTTGACGGCGACAGCGTTGAACGTGCCGCGCAGCTTGTTGACGATGAGGGTGGCCAGAGCCTCGCCCTCGACGTCCTCCGAGATGACCAGCAGCGGCTTGCCGCTCTGCACCACCTTCTCGAGGATGGGGAGCAGGTCGGCGATCGCCGAGATCTTGCGGTCCGTGATGAGGATGTAGGGATCCTCGAGCACGGCCTCCATGCGCTGCGCGTTGGTGACCATGTACGGCGAGATGTAGCCCTTGTCGAACTGCATCCCCTCGACGAGCTCCAGCTCGGTCTCGAGCCCCTTGCTCTCCTCGACGGTGATGACGCCGTCCTTGCCGACCTTCTCCATGGCGTCGGCGACGATCTCGCCGATGGCCGGGTCAGCGGCGGAGATGGCGGCGACCTGGGCGATCTTCTCGCGGTCACCGATGGGGACGGACTGCTCCTTGATGGCCTTGACGACCGCCTCGACGGCGAGCTCGATGCCCTTCTTGAGCTGGATCGGGTTGGCGCCGGCGGCGACGTTCTGCAGCCCGGCGTTGATGAGCGCCTGGGCGAGAACGGTGGCGGTGGTGGTGCCGTCCCCGGCGATGTCGTTGGTCTTGGAGGCGACCTCCTTGACCAGCTGCGCGCCCATGTTCTGGAAGGGCTCCTCGAGCTCGATCTCTTTGGCGATGGTGACACCGTCGTTGGTGATCGTCGGCGAGCCGAATTTCTTGTCGAGGACGACGTTGCGGCCCTTGGGACCGATGGTGATCTTCACCGCGTTGGCGACGCGGTCAACGCCCTTGCGCATCTCGTCGCGGGCCTCCGCGTCGAAGAGCAGTTGCTTGGCCATCAAAACCTCCTCCCGCCTCGTGGTGGGCGGGTTCAAAGCACGGTAGGAACCTGTTCGGTTTGTTGCCAGGAATCTTAGCACTCTCGGTAGGGGAGTGCTAGCAGCCGGGGTCGGCGAGCGCCAGCCGGCGGCCCCCGCAGCTCGGCGGCGCCAGGGGCGGCCGCCACCTCCGGGAGCGCTCCACTAAGCTGCCGCCGGTGAGCACCACCCGCCGGCTCGAGGGCCGCGTCGCCGTCGTCACCGGCTCATCCCGCGGCATCGGCCGGGTGATGGCGCTCGGCCTCGCCGCCGAGGGGGCGGCCGTGGTGGTGACCGGCAAGTCGGAGCAGGCCACCGAGAAGCTGCCGGGGAGCATCCACAGCGTCGTCGAGGAGATCACCGCGGCGGGCGGCCGGGCCATCGCCGTGCGGCTCGACGTGCGCAGAGAGGACGAGGTCGCCGCCATGGTGGAGCGCACCGTCGACGAGCTCGGCAGCCTCGACATCCTCGTCAACAACGCCGGCGCGCTGTGGTGGAAGCCGGTGCTGGAGACGCCGCTGAAGCGCTACGACCTGATGTGGGAGGTCAACGTTCGGGGCTCGTTCACCTGTGCGCAACAGGCCTTGCCGCACATGATCAGGAACGGCTTCGGCCACATCGTGATGTGCTCGCCACCCATCGGCACCGAACCCAACCCGGGGTACGTCGCCTACATGACGACCAAGATGGGCATGACCCGGCTGGCGATCGGCGTCGCGGCCGAACACCGCGACGACAACGTTGCCTGCAACTCGTTGTGGCCGGTCACGCTCATCGAGAGCCTCGCGACGATCAACTACGGGGTCGGCGACCGCAGCATCTGGCGCTCCCCGGAGATCCTCAGCGACGCGCTCGTCGAGATCGTCAGCAGCGAGCCCGCCCGGCTCACCGGCAGGCAATTGCTCGACGAGCCCTTTCTGCGCGAGCGCGGCTGGACCCAGGAACGGCTCGACGCGTACTGGCTCGACGGACCGCCGACCAACCCGGTCTACATCGATGGGCGGCCGGGGTCGTCGATGTGAGGACCCCACCTATCATCGGTTGATGCCCCGGCTCCCCACACCCACGCTCCGTCGCACGCTGGCAGCGGGGGCGTTCAGCGCCGGCGCGGTGATCTCGGCGAGGGCCCTGCTGCGGCCGCGCCGCACCACGGAGCCGACCCTTCTCGACTGGGAGGCGGTGCGCGCCACGGCGTATCAGCGCGCCGGCTCGGACGGCACGGTGGCGGCCGCGACGGCCGCGGCCGTGGCCGCGCGCTGCGACGCCATCGCTGCCGAGCTGGCGCCGTTGATGGTGGAGGTGGTGGAGCGCCCGCTCGAGCACTTCCCGCGGTTCGAGATCCTCGACCGGCGGGGGTTCATCGACGTCAACATCACCATCGCACGCCGGCTGCTCGTCGCCGTCGAGGAGCTGCGCGCGACGCTCGGCGAATCGCGGGCCACAGCGCTGAGCCGCGGGATGATGAATCGCTACGTCGGCGTGCTGTTCGGGATCATGTCGCAACGCGTCCTCGGCCAGTACGACCCGGTGCTGAGCCTCGGAGCAGCGCCCGAAGGTCAGACCCCGGCGCTGTACCTCGTCGAACCGAACCTGGACAGCTTCGCGCAGGTCGCGGGGGCACCCATCGAACCGCTGCGCCGCTGGCTGATCCTCCACGAGCTCACCCACGCGTGGCAGTTCGGTGAGCATCCCTGGCTGCGCGACCACCTGGTCGGCATGATGGACACGATGATTCGCAGCAGCCTCGCCCACGCGATCGGCGACGGCAAGGGCAAGCAGCCCAGCGCACGCGAGGTCATCGAGCGTCTCCCCGGAGCGATCCGCACCCAGCTCCGCGGCGTGGCCGCCATCCAGGCGGTGATGAGCGTGCTCGAGGGCTACAGCAACTTCGTCATGCATCGCGTGGGCCGCGAGCACCTCGAGAAGTTCGACGAGCTCGAGGCTGCGTTCGCGCGCCGGCGGTCCCAGCGCACCGTGGTCGAGCGCTTGGTTCTGGCCATCACCGGCATCAACATGAAGATGCGCCAGTACGAGGTTGGCGAGGCATTCTGCGAGGCGGTCGCCGGCACAGGTGGGGTCAGCCTGCTGAACCGCGTCTGGGAAGGGCCGGAGATGATGCCGACACCGGCCGAGCTGCGCTCGCCATCCACCTGGATCGCGCGAGCCCGCCGCTAGCCGTTCTTGGGCTTCGCGCATCCGGCGCAGGTGCCGACGATCTCGACGGTGTGACGGACGTCAACGAAGCCCTCCGTCCGTGCAACCTGGTCAGCCCACCGCTCCACGGCGGGGCCCGCCACCTCGACTGTTCTGCCGCATTGCCGGCACACAAGGTGGTGGTGGTGGTCGCCGGACTCGCACCGCCGGAACAGCGTCTCGCCCCCATCGGTGCGCAGCGTGTCGACGGCGCCGCTCTCGGCCAGCCCGCGCAGGTTGGCGTACACGGTGGTGAGGCCCACCCTGGCGCCACCGGCGCGCAGCTGGGCGTGCAGGTCCTGGGCGCTGCGGAAATCGGTGGAGGCCGCCAGCAGCTGTTCGAGCGCGAGCTGTTGGCGGGTGGTCCGTTGCCGGGGCATCACGTCTCATGGTAGCATCTCTCTTCGTAACCGTAACCATTACAGATATGCTGGAGAACGCCGCCGATGCTCTGCCCGCCGCGTCGCACCCGCCCTCGACCCGCACGGTTGCGCCTGGCGTCGGCCTGCCTTGCCGCCAGCGCACTCCTGGTGGCATGCGCCGCGCCCTCGTCACCGGCTGCCGCTGCCGGTGGCCGGCTTGCCGTCGTCGCCGCCGAGAACTTCTGGGGCGACATCGCCCGCCAGATCGGCGGCGGCCACGTCGTCGTCACCTCGATCATCACCGATCCCAACGCCGACCCCCACAGCTACGAGACCGACCCCAGCGCCGCGGCGGCGATCAACGACGCCGCCCTGGTCATCGAGAACGGAGCCGGCTACGACGACTTCATCGACAAGCTGCTGAGCACCAATCCCAACACGGGTCGCGACGTGCTTTCGATCGCCCAGACGGTTGGCGCCGCGGGTGGCAACCCCAACCCGCACCTCTGGTACAGCCCGGGCTACGTGACCGCCGCGGCGCACGCGATCGAGACCCGCCTGGCCGGCCATGACCAGGCCCATGCGGCCGAATACCAGACCAACCTGCAGACCTTCCTGGCGGCATACCAGCCGTACATCGACACACTCGCCACCATCCGGGCCAGGCACGGCGGCACGCCGATCGCCTACACCGAGCGTGTGCCCGGCTACCTGGTCGACAACGCGATGCTTCGCCTGGCCACGCCCGCGTCTTTCGCCCAGGCGATCGAGGATGGCAACGATCCCAGCCCGGCGGACACGGCGGCGATGGACGATGCGATGACGCACAGGCTGGTCAAGGTGCTGCTGTACAACGCCCAGGTGACCAGCCCGACGACCCAGAAGGTACGCGACCTCGCCACCGCCAACGGGATCCCCGTGGTCGGGGTGGCCGAGACCATCCCGGCCGGCGAGCCCTCCTTCCAGGCGTGGCAGATCCACCAGGCACAGGCCATCCTCGCGGCGCTGGGCGGGTGAGCCCCGGCGCGCCGGCGATCCGGCTGGCCGGCGCGGCGCTCCGGTTCGGTGAGCGGACCCTCTGGAGCGACCTCGCCCTGGAGGTCTCGGCGGGCGAGTTCCTCGCCGTGCTCGGCCCCAACGGGTCGGGCAAGACCAGCCTGCTCAAGGTGCTGCTCGGGCTGCAGCGGCTCTCGTCAGGGACGGTGGAGGTGGGCGGTCGCAGTCCGCGCCGCGGCAGCAGCCTGGTCGGCTACATCCCCCAACAGAGATCGTTCGACCGCGACCTGCCGTTGCGCGGCCGCGACCTGGTGCGCCTCGGGCTGGACGGCCATCGCTGGGGGATCGCGCTGCCCCGGGCGGGCGCTCGCGCCGCGGTCGCCGAGGCCATCGCGGCGGTCGGGGCCACCCGGTACGACGACCGGCCGATCGGCCTGCTCTCGGGCGGCGAGCAGCAGCGGTTGCGAATCGCGCAGTCGTTGCTTGGAGACCCGCAGGTCCTGCTCTGCGATGAGCCGCTGCTCTCGCTCGACCTCCAGCACCAGCAGGCGATCACCGCGCTGATCGACACGCGCCGCCGGCAGGCGGGCACCGCGGTCGTGTTCGTCTCCCACGAGGTCAACCCCATCCTCCCGATCGTCGACCGCGTGCTGTACCTGGTCGGCGGCCGCTGGGCGATCGGCACACCGGACGAGGTGATGACCAGCGCGCGTCTGTCCGACCTCTACGGCACCGACGTCGACGTCTTCCGCGTCCATGGCCGGATCGTGGTGATCGGCGCGCCGGACGCCGCCCACGGCGAGCACGGCGGCGCGCACCACCACCCCGATGTCGCCGAGCTTCTCTGATGGGACTGTGGGACTACCTCGGCCAACCGTTCGCGCAGCACGCGCTGATCGCGGGCACGCTCATCGCCATCACCAGCGGCATCATCGGGCCGTTCGTCGTCACCAGGAAGATGGCCTTCGCCGTGCACGGCACCGCCGAGCTCTCGTTCACGGGCGCGGCGGCGGGGCTGGTCGTCGCCGGCGACGCGGTCGGCGGGGCGCTGCTGGGGTCGCTGGTTGTCGCCACCGCGATCGGGGTTCTCGGGGTACGCGAGCGCGAGCGTGATTCCGCGATCGGCGTCATCCTCGCGTTCGGGCTGGGTCTCGGCGTGTACCTGCTCAGCCTCTACCACGGCTTCGCCACCGAGGCCACCAACATCCTCTTCGGTCAGATCTTCGGGGTCAGCAGCGGCCAGCTGCTGCTCCTGCTCGGCGTCGCCACCGGGGTCCTGCTGGCGATGGCCGTGCTGTACCGCCCGCTGCTTTTCGCCTCGGTCGACCCCGAGCTTGCCGAGGCTCGCGGGGTCCGGCTGCGCCTGGTGGGTGTGCTGTTCCTCTATGTCCTCGCTCTCACCGTCACCGAGGCCGCCCAGATTGTCGGGACACTGCTGGTGCTCAGCCTCGCCATCACCCCTGCCGCAGCCGCGCAGCGGCTCTCGGCGCGTCCCGCCGTGGTGACCGGCCTCTCCGTGCTCTTCGCGCTGCTGGCGTGCGACGGCGGCCTGGTCGCCAGCCTCCAGAGCAACACCATCAAGGCCAGCGTCTTCGTCACGGTGTTCAGCTTCGCCATCTATGTCCTGGCCCGGATCGCGGGAGGTGCGCTGCGGCTCGGCGCGCCGAGGTCGCCCGCGTGGCCCTGGGGCCGCCGCAACGCCAGCTGACGCGTCGTGTAGCGTGCACGCGGTGGAGCAGCCTCGCCGCGGTGAGAACCCTTGAAAAGAGTCCGCATCGGCGCCGGCCAGGGGTTCTACGGCGATACCCCTGATGGGGCCGTGGCGGTCGCCCAGCGCGGCGACGTGTCGTACATCTGCTGCGACGCTCTCGCCGAGCTGACCATGGCAATCCTTCAGAAGGACAGGCTGCGCGACGGTAGCGGCGGCTTTGCGCGTGACCTTCCCGCATTCATGCGCGCCCTGCTGCCGATCGCTCGCGAGCAGGGCATCCGAGTCATCACCAACGCAGGCGGCATGAACCCGGCTGGGGCGGCCAGGGCGGTGCGCGATGTCGCCGGTGAGCTGGGCATCAACGACGTGCGCGTCGCCACCGTCACCGGCGACGACATCACCGCTCGCATCGGCAAGCTCACCACTGGTGGCATCGACCTGCGCAACATGGACACGGGCGCTGACCTCGCCACCATCCGCGACCGCATCGTGTTCGCGGTCGTGTACCTCGGTGCCGGCCCGGTCGTCGAGGCACTCGAGCGCGGCGCCGACGTGGTCGTCACCGGCCGCGTCGCCGACGCGTCCCTTTTCGTGGCGCCGATGGTGCACGAGCTCGGCTGGAAGTGGAACGACTGGGACCGCCTCGCCGTGGCTGTAGTGCTGGGGCACCTGATGGAGTGTTCGGGGCAGGCCACGGGCGGCAACTTCAGTGGCGATTGGTGGAACATCCCCGACCTCGACCGCATCGGCTACCCGATCTGCGAGGTGGCCGAGGACGGCTCGGCGTTGCTGACAAAACCGGCCCAAACAGGCGGACGCGTCTCGGTGGAGACGGTGAGCGAGCAGCTCCTCTACGAGGTGCTTGACCCGCGTCGCTACCTCAACCCCGATGTCGTCGCCGACTTCACAACCGTGCGTCTCGAGCAGGTCGGCGCCGACGCCGTGTCGGTGAGTGGGGTTCGCGGCAGCGCCCGGCCCGCCGAGCTCAAGGCGATCATCGGGTACCTCGACGGCTGGCTCGGGGCCGCGATGACCGGCTACTCCTGGCCGCACGCCCTGGCCAAGGCACGCCACGCCGCCCTCCTCATCGACCGGCTCGCCGAGCGCGCCGGCGTTGTGCCCCTCGAGCAGGTCGTCGAGTACATCGGCGTCGACTCCCTGCACGGCGACGCCTCGGACGCCCTCCACGCACCGGCAGCCAACGAGGTGGTGCTGCGCGTCGCCGGCCGCTTCGCCAGCGAGGCGGACGCTCGAGCCTTCCCTCGTCTGGCCATGCCGCTCGCCCTCAACGGGCCCCCTTTCATCGGCGGCGGCGCCGCACCGCAGCCGGCTCGCGCGCTGCTGGGGGTCTGGCCGGCCTTGCTGCCTCGCGAATCGGTCGAGGCCCTGGTCGCCGTCGCGATCGACGAGCCCTCCCCATGAGCCACGAGGTGGCGCTGGCGGATGTCGCCCGGGCGCGCAGCGGCGACAAGGGCGACCTCGCCAACGTGGCGCTGTTCGCGCCCAGCGACCTGCTCTACACGGCCTTCGTGCGAGAGGTCACGGCCGATCGGGTCCGCGCACACTTCGGTCGTTTCGTGCGCGGTCGGGTGGAGCGTTTCGAGGTGCCCAACCTCCGCGCCCTCAACTTCGTCCTCCACGAGGCGCTGGACGGCGGCGCCGCGCGCTCGCTGCGCAGCGATCCGCTCGGCAAGTCATTCGGCTCGCTCCTGCTGCGGCTGCGCATCACACTCCTGGACGAGGAGATGGCGGCGGCACCCCCGGCGGCCGGTCCGCCTCACTGACGCGGGCTGCGCCACCCCTCAGATGCGGTTCAGGACCTGGCGGCGCCGGCGCTCGTACTCGACGTCGTTGATCTGGCCGCGCCCGCGCAGCCCGCGCAGCCCGCGAATCTCACTGAGCAGGTCGATGAGCGGCGCGTCATGCCGCGGCAGCGTCCTGCGGGCGCGGCTGGACCGGCTGTGGAGCCGAGGCTGCCGGGTGTCCCAGCTGCGCAGGGAGAACACGGCCTTGAGCGCGTGGTAGGGCAGGGCGAGGACCTCGACCCGATCCGCCTGCGGGCTGACCAGCTCGAGGGCCATGCCGTGGCGCTGCCATCGGGGAATCTCGCGCAGCAGCCCTGTCACCACCTCGCCATCCCAGAAATGGAGAGCCACCTTGCGCACGACGTCATGCGGTATCGGCTCGGTGACCCGGTCGCGTTCCACCACGATCCGCTTGACCGACGACAGCGGCACCATCGCGCCCGACCCGTCCGAGCGGTCGTCGGTGCGCAGCATGAAGTTCGCACGGTCGAGGTCGAGATCCTCCGTGTGGCCTCCGGCGATCTCGTCGCCGTCGAAGCAGACGAGCACGCGCCGCTGTCCGTTGCGCGTCTCCGGCGCCTGTATCGCCACAGCTGCTTCCCTTCCCAGAGTTCCCGCGACACCTGGTCGCGTCCGATGTCGTGGTGCGCTCCCTTGCCCCTGATTAGACGCTCGGTGAGGCGCAAACCTTGCGTGCGCGCCGACCTCGTCGCCAGCGGCGACGGCCGGGATCGCCATGACGCCGGTGATATAGTCGAAGCGATCGGGGCAGAAGGGTTGTTTTCCCGACTGGAGGGCACGATCACGGAGCAATCGCCACGTTCGATGCCCCCATCCGATGATGTCGTCCTGATCACCGCTTACCTGGCGGGCGACACCGGGGCATTCGACACCTTGTTTGCGCGGTACCACGCCCGGGTGAGGGCGGTGTGCCTCCGCTACGTGGGCGACGAGGCCGTCGCCGAGGACCTCGTCCAGGAGACGTTCTACAACGTCATCCGCGCCCTGGCACGCGTCGACGAGAGCTTCAACTTCGGTGCCTGGGTGCATCGCATCGCCGTCAACATCTGCCAGGACGAGCTGCGCCGGCGCAACCGGCGCGCCGTGCACCTGGACCAGGGCTGCGGTGACCCCGAGGAGGCGATGCTCCGCCTGGCCGACCACGACCGCACCGGCCACCCGGAGGAGGCCCTGGAGATGAGCACGCTCCGCCAGCTGGTCTGGGACGTCGCCAAGAAGCTGCCGGAGCGTCAGCGCATGGTGCTCACGTTGCGCGAGCTGCAGGGGATGTCGTACGCGACGATCGCGCGTGTCATGGGCATCAGCGACGCAGCCGTCGAAACCCTCCTGCACCGAGCGCGCAAGCGGTTCAAGGCGGAATACCTGCGCATGGAGAGCCCGCCCGAGGAGCCGGCGCGCTGCGCGGACCTCGCGTTCATGCAGACTCGCAGCCGGCTCAGCCCCGAGGAGAGGCGAGCGGCGCTCGACCACCTGGAGACGTGCCCCCTGTGTCGCGAGGCGTACAACGAGACGGCGGCCGCCGGCGTGCCCGTCCCGCAGATGGCATCCGCCTAGCGCTCTGCGCTCCCAACGCGTTCAAGGGCACCCTCTCCGCCGCCGCTGCCGCTGCGGCACTGGCCCGGGGGGTGGAGGATGCCGGCTGGTCGGCACTGTGTCTGCCGGTCGCCGACGGCGGCGACGGCACCCTCGACGTCCTCCTCGCCGCCGCAGGGGAGGGGGCGCGCGTGCAGCGGGTGCGCGTCCACGGCCCGCTCGGCCCCCGCCGGACCGCGCGGCTGGGCTGGGTGCGGCCGCACGTGGCCGTCGTGGAGATGGCGGAGGCCGTCGGGTTGCGCCTGCTCGGCCGTCGCCGCGACCCGATGGCGGCCAGCAGCACCGGGGCCGGCGAGCTGCTCCGCGCCGCGCTCGACGCGGGCGCGCGACGGGTCATCATCGGGGTGGGAGGCAGCGCCTCGACCGATGGCGGGATGGGCATCCTGGTTGCCCTGGGGGCGCGCCTGCTCGACGATCACCGGCGGCCGGTGGCGCCCGGAGGGGGCGCACTGGAACGGGTGGCCGCCATCGACCTCTCGGTCGCACACGCTCACCTCCGCGGTCGCCACGTGCAGGTCGCGGTGGACGTCCGCAGCCCCCTGTTCGGCCCCGACGGCGCCGCCCACGTCTTCGCTCCCCAGAAAGGGGCGCGGCCGCCCCAGGTGGAGGAGCTCGATGCCGGGCTGCGGCACTTCGCCGCGGTCCTCGAGCGCGCCGCGGGGCTGCCCGG
Organism: Candidatus Dormiibacterota bacterium; assembly: GCA_036276135.1. GTDB lineage: Bacteria > Chloroflexota > Dormibacteria > Aeolococcales > Aeolococcaceae > Aeolococcus. The sequence continues at coordinate 31,548 of DATBEL010000075.1, read as the reverse complement.
CCTCTCCGGGCACGCCGGAGCAGGAGCGGCCGGCGGCGCCGCCTTCGCGCTGGCCGCGCTGGGCGCGGAATTGGTGAGCGGGGCCGCGCTCGTATGCGACGAGACCGGCCTCGACGACGCGCTCATCGACGCCGACTTGGTCATCACCGGCGAAGGGCGGCTTGATTCGCAGACCGCCGCCGGCAAGGCCCCGGCCGAGGTGGCTCAGCGAGCGCGCCGCGACGGTGTCCCGTGCGTCGCCGTCTGCGGGGCGATCACCGGGGGTGAAGAGCTGTTCACCGCAACCATCGCGCTCGACCAGCTCGGCGACGACCCTCGCCGGCATGTGCGCTCCCTCCTCCGACGGGCCGCAGCACAGGCGGTCGGTACGGCGCGCTAGGCCCCTCTACCCGTAGACCGCCGACAGCCACTCCGCGTACTTCTCGTCGCGGCCGCTCACGATGCCGTTGTACAGGTCCTGGATGCGCATGGTCAGAGGTCCCGGCTCGCCGTCGCCGATGCGCCGCCGATCGATCTCGATGACAGGGGCAACCTGGGCACCGGTTCCGCAAAGGAACACCTCGTCGGCCGCGTAGAGCTCGCTTCGGTCGATCGACCGCTCGACCACGTCGAGCCCGAGCTCCTCGCGGGCCACGTGGATCAACCCCTGGCGGGTGATCCCCTCGAGGATGTTGTCGGCCGGCGGGGGTGTGACGATGACGCCCTGGCGCACGATGAAGATGTTCTCAGCGCTGCCCTCCGACACGTGCCCGTCCATGGTCAGCAGGATGGCCTCGTCGAAGCCCGCCTGCAGCGCCTCCGACTTGGCCAGCGCGCTGTTGACGTAGATCCCGGTGCACTTGGCGCGAGCCGGCGCCATGGTGTCGTCGATGCGCCGCCACGAGCTCACCATGCACCGAATCCCGCCGGTGCCGACATAGTCGCCCATCGGCGCGGTGCAGATTGCAAAGCTGTCGGGCACATCGTGCAGCTTGACGCCGATGATCTCTGCCGACTTGAACACGAGAGGACGGATGTACACATCCTCGCGGTAGCGGTTGCGACGGAGCAGGTCGCCGGTGACGACGCACAGCTCCGTTGTCGACAGCGGCAGCTCCATCTGCAGGATTCGCGCGTTCGAACGCATTCGGTCGAAGTGCTCGGGCATGCGCAGCGTGTAGAGCTGCTCGCGTTCGGCATTCCAATAGGCACGAATGCCCTCGAAGACCCCGGTGCCGTAGTTGAGGCCGTGGGTGAGCAGTCCGATCTTGGCGTCCCCGTACTGGCAGACGCGCCCATCGAACCAGATCCACGAGGTCTCACGGCGAGTGACGGCGTCGGGCGATGTGCCGGTTGCAGTCTGGGTCATGACGTGCAGCGTACAACCCCGGGTGGACCGTGTCGCCGGATCTGTGTCATCGGAGGGCCAAACTGACCCGCCAGAACGGCTCTGATATGCTCGTCAGGGAAAGAGCCCTGGTCCACCTGCTGTTCATTGCGACTCCAAAGGGACGCGAGGCCAGGGACGTGGAGGAGTGAATGACCGACGTTGTCAAGGTCAGGCGCGTGTCGCTGCCAAAGGCCAGGTCGATCCGCTGGAACCCGAGCCCGCAGGAGCTTCGCGAGCTCACCGCGCAGATGCCCAACGCCAGGCTGACCGAGTTCAACAACCACAACGTGCAGACGCGCGTCGTCTCTCGCAGCAAGAGCAGCACGTACGTCATCACCGACTCCCCACAGGAGCACACCGACCAGACGCTGTCGACCGAGGTCGGCCGGCACATCGCCACGCTCCAGGAGCAGCACATCCGTGAGCGGGACATGCTGGTTGTCGACGGGTACATCGGCAATGACCCACAACGGCGCGTGCGAGCACGCCTCTTCATCGATGTTGCCGCTGCCAACATCGCCGGCATGCAGCGCTGGCTGTACTTCGACAACGAGGGCGATGGTGGCGAGGACTGGAACCCTGAATTGACCATCATCGACACCCCGGAGCTCGAGGCGCCGGGCTACCCCGACAACCGGCTCATCGCGGTCGATCTCGCCCAGGGTGTCACGCGGGTGCTCAACAGCGATTATTTCGGCGAATCCAAGAAGGGCGGCCTGCGCATGTGGAACAAGCTCACCTACGACGAGGGTGGGCTGTCCCTGCACGCCGGCTGCAAGGTGATCCCCACCCCCCGGGGTGAGCAGACGATGCTGATCGTCGGGCTGTCGGGCACTGGCAAGACCACCACGACATTCACCCGCCAGAACGATTCCAAGCCGGTCCAGGACGACTTCGTCGCCCTCTACCCCGGCGGCGAGATCGCGGCCACTGAGAACGGCTGCTTCGCCAAGACGTTCGGGCTCGACCCCAAGGACGAGCCGACCATCTTCGGGGCTGTGTGCAAGCCCGAGGCATACTTGGAGAACGTCTCCATGGACGCCAATGGCAAGGTCGACTTCTTCGACACCGCCTACACCCAGAACGGCCGCGCCGTCTTTCGCATGGATGCGCTGGGCTGGCATCGCGACGCGCGGGACGTCACCAGCGTCAACCAGCTGCTCATCCTCAATCGCAACGAGAACATCATCCCTGCCGTGGCGCGGTTGAGCCGCGAGCAGGCGGCCGCCTACTTCATGCTCGGCGAGACCCAGGGCACCTCGGCTGGCGGCACGGAGGAGGCGGGCAAGTTCCTGCGCGTCCCCGGCACCAATCCCTTCTTCCCGCTGCGCCACGAACAGCAGGGCAACCGCTTTCTCGAGCTACTCGACAGCTGCGGGTTCGAGGTGTTCCTGCTCAACACCGGCCGCGTCGGCGGCCCGCCCGACAACGACAGCAGCAAGAAGGTGACCATCCCCTACTCGAGCGCCGTGGTCAAAGCCATCGCCGAGGGAACCATCGAGTGGACGGTGGACCCGGACTTCGGCTACGAGGTCGCCACCAGGCTGCCCGGGATCGACGACCCTGAGATCCTCCAGCCACGGCGCCTCTACGACCGCACCGGGCGCATCGACGAGTACGACACCATCGTCGAGCGTCTCCGCGCCGAGCGGCGCGACTGCCTCGCCAAGTATCCCGGGCTGCGCCCGGAGATCGTGGGCGCCATCACGACGTAACCGCGTCCTCCGCGCCGGCGGGATGACCTGACGGCGCGGATATCCTCTCGCGGTGCCGAGCCGCTCCCGCCGCCTGTCCACGGCGCTCACCGGCGTGGCCGTCGACATCGGTGCGCTGCGCGAGTCCAAGCCGTTCCGCCGGCTCACCGCCGGACAGTTCGTGTCCCTCATCGGCCGGCAGATCACCACCGTCGCCGTGCCCTAGGTCTACACGACGACGGGGTCGCCGACGACGCACTCGCCGGCCCGCCCGTGTAAGGTGCCTGTCCACCGAGCCGATTGGAAAGGGAGGCCGTGACCGAGTGAGCACAACCCCGGCGCGACCACGCACCGACGCGGCTCGGCTGACCACGGCGCCACCGCTCGGCGAGGTGCCGTCGACGATGCTCGCGCAGGTGATCCGCCCGCAGCGATATGGCGATCCCAGCGACGCCTTCGTGGTCGAGGAGCTGCCCACTCCTCGCCCCGGACCCGGCGAGGCGCTGGTGTACGTGATGGCAGCGGGCGTCAACTACAACAATGTCTGGGCCGCCCTCGGCCGTCCCGTCGACGTCATCGCGGCGCGGCAGAAAGCCGGGGCCGGGGAGAACTTTCACATCGGCGGCAGCGATGCCTCAGGCATCGTGTACGCGGTCGGCGAGGGCGTCGGCAATGTGCGCGTCGGCGACCGGGTGGTGGTGCACTGTGGGCAGTGGAAACCGGATGATGCCTACATCACCGCCGGCGGTGACCCGATCACGGCGCCGAGCGCGCGGATCTGGGGATACGAGACCAACTGGGGAAGCTTCGCGCAGTTCACCCTGGTTCAGGCACACCAGCTGCTTCCCAAGCCGCAGCGGCTGAGCTGGGCCGCGGCGGCGGCGTACATGCTGGTCGGCGCCACGGCGTACCGGATGCTCTGCAGCTGGGAGCCGCACACGGTCCGCCAGGATGACGTGGTGCTGGTGTGGGGAGGCAGCGGCGGCCTCGGCTGCCAGGCGATCCAGATCGTGAAGGCGCGGGGCGGCATTCCCGTGGCGGTGGCGTCGGGGCCCGAGCGTGGCGAGTTCTGCGTGTCGCTGGGCGCCGCGGGTTACATCGACCGGGGCAACTTCAACCACTGGGGCCTGCCGCCGGACTGGCGCGACAACGATGCGTACGGCGAATGGGCAAGCGGGGCGCGCGCGTTCGGCAAGGCGATCTGGGACGTGATCGGTGTCAAGCGAAACCCGCGCATCGTCTTCGAGCACCCCGGCGAGGCCACCATCCCCACCTCGATCTTCGTCTGTGACAACGCCGGCATGGTGGTGATCTGCGCCGGGACCACCGGGTACCACGCCGCCGTCGACCTGCGCTACCTGTGGATGCGCAGCAAGCGGCTGCAGGGGTCGCACTTCGCCAACGATGACGACGCCGCGGCGCTCAACCAGCTGGTGTCGGATGGCGCTGTCGACCCCTGCCTGCGCCGCACGTTCGCGTTCGACGACGTCGGCCTCGCCCACCAGCTCATGTACCGGAACCAGCACCCCGTCGGCAACATGGCGATCCTCGTCGGCGCCAGGGACGAGAACCAGGTCGAGGCCTAGGCCTTCACCGCGGCGCGAACGCGGACGACGAGCTGCTCGGGTGTCTGCGTGGCCAGCTCGAGGCGCCTGCCGCCGCGCAGCCAGTCGAGCTCAACGACTGTGAGGTGGCCCGACAGGTCGCGCGGGAGACGCGCCGGCGCCCCTTCGATGAGCTGGACGCGCTTGCCGGCGAGCTCCTGCGGGTTGATGCCGGCGTCGCTCACCTCGATGCCGCGGTCGCGCAGGTTGGCGGCCACGGCGCACCCGGCGGGGTCGCAGTCGTGGACGACCACGACGCGGCGGTCGCCGCCCAGGGCCGGCTCGTCGTCGCCCGTCACCACGCGGGCGTCCCCGAGCCGCTCGCGGTTGGCGACGAGGATGGCCGCCGTCTCGGCGCGGTCGCACACCACCACGAGCGAAGCGTCGCCGCCCCCGGCGGCGGGAGGCTGCGAGGTGTCGATCAGCCCACGGTGCTGGGAGCCCCCCGCCATCAGCCGCGCTTCGAAGTCGGCGAACGAGATCGCCAGCAGCCGGCCCAGCGGCCGCGGCCGGCGCTCCTGCATGTGGGTGACCGCCCCGACCGCGACAAGCACGATGCCGAGGCCGCCGAGCGCGACGAGCACAGTCCGGTTGGCGATGATGATCCCGACGAGGATGAGCACCAGCCCCAGGCCCACCTCTGCGCTCGCGACCTTCACCGGCGCCGTCTCCACGTCCGCACAGACGGCGTAGTAGAGCTGGCGGGGTGTGAACCACCACCCGCCCTCATGGAGGCGCACCGCCGCGGCAGCAATGCGCTCGTCGGTGACCTCGACCGCCATGGCGCGCCAGTCTGGCAGGCGTGGTCGACGGTGGAGGCCGAAGTATGCTGGCGGCGTGATCTCAGAGTCGGCGGCGACGACGGCTGGGGCGTCCGGGGGGCGCGACTACGCGGCCGAACAGCGGCGCTGGGAGGAGCGCGCCCTGCGCCGCGCCCTGGTCGGCGACGGGCGCGACCAGAGGTTCGCCACCGGCAGCGGCATCGAGGTCGACGCGCTCTACGGGCCGGTCCAGCTCGACGGCCATGACCCGGTCGCCGACGAAGGCTTCCCCGGCCAACCCCCGTTCACCCGCGGGATCCAGGCGACCATGTACCGGGGACGGCTGTGGAGCATTCGCCAGTACGCCGGCTACGGCACCGCGGCCGACGCCAACGAGCGCTTCCGCTTCCTCCTCGCCCACGGGCAGAAGGGGCTGTCGGTCGCGTTCGACCTGCCCACTCAGATGGGCCTCGACAGCGACGATCCTCGCGCGGCCGGCGAGGTCGGACAGGTGGGCGTCGCCATCGACTCGGTGGCCGACATGGAGGAGCTGTTCAAGGGCATCCCACTTGACGCCGTGAGCACCTCGATGACCATCAACGCCCCGGCGCCAGTGCTGGTGGCGATGTACATCGTCGCCGCGCAGCGCCAGGGGGTGGCCGCGGATGCGGTGATGGGCACAGCGCAGAACGACGTGCTCAAGGAGTACGTGGCGCGCGGCACGTACATCTACCCACCGCGTCCGTCGCTGCGGCTGGCGGCCGACCTGATCGCCCACTGCACGCAGCACGCTCCGAAGTTCAACGCCATCTCGCTGAGCGGCTACCACATCCGCGAGGCGGGCAGCACGGCGCCGCAGGAGATGGCCTTCGCGATCGCCAACGCGTGCGAGTACGTCAACGCCGTCGTCGAGCGAGGCATCGCAGTCGATGACTTCGCGCCCAAGCTCTCGTGGATCTTCAACACCCACACCGACTTCTTCGAGGAGATCGCCAAGTACCGCGCGCTCCGCCGCCTCTGGGGGCGGGTGATGGCGCAGAGGTTCGGCGCCACCGACCCGCGCTCGCTGATGCTGCGCACGCACACGCAGACCGGCGGCTCGACGCTCACCGCGCAGCAACCGGAGAACAACATCGTCCGCGCCGCCATCCAGGCGCTCGCGGCCGTGCTCGGCGGGGTGCAGTCGATGGCCCTGTCCTGCTACGACGAGGCGCTGTCCATCCCCACCGAGAAGGCGCAGCGCATCGCTGTGCGCACGCAGCAGATCATCGGCGAGGAGATCGGTGTCACCAGCACCGTCGACCCTCTCGGCGGGTCGTACTTTGTCGAGTGGCTCACCGATGAGTTGGAGAGGCAGGCGGCGGCGCTCATCGCGCAGGTCGACGAGCGCGGCGGCGCGGTGGCATGCATCGAGTCCGGCTGGATGCAGGAGCAGATCCAGGAGGAGGCGTATCGCGCCGAGCGCGCTGTCGTGTCCGGCGAGAAGGTGGTCGTGGGTGTCAACCGCCACACCGAGAGCGAGGAGGCTCAACCCCCGCTGATCTTCCGCACCGACGACCGCGCTGCCGCTGAGCAGCAGACGCGATTGCGAGCCCACCGCGAGCGACGAGATGCAGCGGCGGTGACGGCAGCACTCGACGGTCTGCGCGCTGCCGCGGAGGCAGACGGCGCGCTGATGCCGTCGATCCTCGACGCGGTGCGCGCTGACGCCACCCTCGGTGAGATCTGCGGCACGCTCCGCGACGTGTTCGGTGAGTACCAGCCTCCGACGACGATCTGAGGAAGTCGGCAGGCGGATGCAGCGTCGCGCCGCTGTGGCGCTGCGGGCTGTTGGGCGACGCATCGCCACCATGCCGCGCCCGGCCCGCATCGTCGTGATCGCGATCGCCGTGGCGGCGGCCTTCGTCGCGGTCGTGCTGCCGCTCTTCAGCAACAGTGGCGCGCCGCACGCGGAGATCAGCGGCGCGCTGCCGGACGCCGCCGCTGCCGGCCGGCCGCTGCACGTCGACATCGCTGTCGACAATGTCGGCGACGGCAGCATCTACCCGGTGTGCGTGTCCCTGAGCGGCGGGGGCGCCACCCTGGTGTCGGGCCTGTTCCAGGGGCTCGACCAGGTGACGGCGACAGGCAACACGGTGTGCGGAGGCCAGTTGACCGGCCAGGAGACGATCAGCATCACCCTGGTGCTCAGGCTCGACCAGCGCGGCAGCGCGACTGTGCAGCTGGTTCCGCAGCAGGGATCCACCGTGATCGGTCCTGCGTTCCGCGCCACCGTCACCGTCTCCTGACGGGGACCGTCGCGTTACCCTGTGGCGTCAACACAGGGAGGTGCCGGTATGGCGCGGGAGTTCAGCGACTTCGAGGAGTTCTTCCCCTGGTACGTGGGCCAGCACAGCAAGCGGGCCACGCGCTGGTTTCACTTCGTGGGCACCCATCTCGGTGCGGCCACCGCCCTGGTCGGCGTCGCCACCCGCCGCCCCGCCCTGCTGCCGGCATTCCCGGTCATCTCTTACAGCGTGGCCTGGTTCAGCCACTTCGTCATCGAGAAGAACAACCCGGCAAGCTTCGGCCACCCACTGTGGTCGCTGCGCGGCGACGTCCGCATGCTGGCGATGATGTGGCAGGGGCGCGACGACGAGCTCGACCGCATCGCCCGCCGCGCCCTGAGCGTGCGCATCGCCGCCTGAGGCGTCCAGCCTGGCACGCAGGGCTAGCGTGAGGCGACCGCGCCCTCGAGCTCCCACGTTGACCCGGCCGGCGTGTCATGAACGGCGACGCCGCCCGCGATGAGCGCGTCGCGGAGGCGATCGGCCTCGTCGAAACGGCCGTCGCGGCGGGCTGACTCACGCAGGCAGAGCAGCGCGTCGACGATCGGTGCCAGCCGCGTCCGCGGGTCGGCGGCGCCCTCGCGGGCAAGTTCTGCGAGGCGCACCATGAGCTCGCGGAGAACCTCCCGGGCGCGGTCGGGCTCATCGGACTGGAGCGTGTCCCGCGACCAGTCGTGCACCGCGGTCTCCACGGCGAGGATGGCGGCGACGCCGGCATCGGGGTCATGAGCGTCAAGAGCGCGCACCGCCATCTCGCGCTGGTCGCGGACGGTCTCCATGAACGGACTTGCCTGGAGCGCCTCACCCGCATCGCCCGACGCTTCCGCGGCCAGGCGGTCGGAGGGCTCGCGGCTGCCACCGTTGTCGTCGTCGGCGATGCTGTCGAGGGCGATGACGTCGCCGGCGAGCCAGTGGCGCTCGACACCCGCGCGACGCCAGGTGACGCGCCCGCGACCGAGCACGCTCAGGGTCCGCGCGTCGATGTCGATCACCGCGGCGGTGTGCTCGTCGACGCCGAGGATGTCGCATCCCTCCGGCAGGGTCGCCTCGAGCAGGCGCAGGCGTCGCTCGCCCATGTAGCAGTACCGGGTGTCATGCGTCCCGCCCTCGGCGTTGCTGTAATGCGGGATGACCGCGGCCCGCAGACCCGTCTCGCGGAGCAGGTCGAGCCCGGGAATCCACCGCACCGCTTCACCCACCTTGTAGATCTCGTAGACGGGCAACCCCACCTCGCCGAGCCCCACCGCGGCGGCGCTGGCGAAGACGACGACGCCCCCGCTGCGCAACTTCTCCTTGAGCAGCCCCGGCACGCGCGTGTCCGCCCACTGGCGCACCGCGTAGGACGGGCTGCCCGGCCCGGCGAACACCCAGTCCGCCTGAGCCAGCCGCGAGCACATCTGCTCGTACTCCAACGGCGTCGCCGTCTGCGCGTCGCGGAAGCTGGCCACCTCGATGTGGCTGCCCACGCTGTCGCGGAAATACGCGACGGTGCGGGCCGCGAGGTCGTCGGCATTCTCCTGGAAACCAAAAGGTGTGTCCAGCATCACAGCCCGCGCCGACGCGCCGCCGGCGCGCCGGAGCAGGTCGGCGTGCACCGACGTCATCGTCGGAGCGGTCTCGCCCGACCCGATGATCGCCAACACTCGCGCCGTCATCCGTTCATCGTAGGCCACCGCCCGTCGCCGGCCACCGCTCCAGCACGCCGTCGCCGGCGCAGCTTATTGGCCGGCGAAGAAGCGCGCCAGCCAGACCAGCGTGCGAACCGGCGCGCCGGTGGGGCCGTCGGGCACATCCTTGAGGCTGCCCTGGTCGTTCCACGACGTGCCTGCGATGTCGAGGTGCACCCAGGGCAGGCCGCCGGCGAACGCACGGATGAACACGCCGCCGGAGATGGTGCCGGCCTCGCGGCCACCCCAGTTGACCAGGTCGGCCACCTCGCTGCGCAGGCAGACGTCGTACTCGGGATGCATCGGCAACTCGGCGAAGCGGTCGCCCGCCTCGCGCGCACCCCGCTGAACCAGCGCTGTGAGCGTTGCGTCGTTGCTCATCAGCCCGGCGCTGACATGACCGAGGGCGACGATCGCGGCACCGGTCAGCGTGGCGACGTCGACGATGTGGGTCGCCTGCAGCCGGCGAGCCAGGCCGAGGCCGTCGGCGAGAACCACGCGGCCCTCCGCGTCGGTGTTCACCACCTCGATGGTGGTGCCGTCGATCGCCGTCACCACGTCGCCCGGCTTGAGCGCGTGGCCGCCGGGCATGTTCTCGGTCGCGGGCACGATGGCGGTGACATTGCAGGGCACCGCGAGCGCCGCGATGGCGTGCACCGCAGCCAGCACGGCGGCGCCGCCACCCATGTCCGACTTCATCAGCTCCATATGCAGCGATGGCTTGATGGAGATGCCACCGGTATCGAATGTGATGCCCTTGCCGACCAGCGCGAGCCGGCGACCGTCGCCGGGCGCGCCGTCATACCTGGCCACGATCATCGCCGGCGGCTCATCGCTCCCCTTGGCGATGCCGAGCAGCGCGCCGGCGCCGGCCGCCTCGAGCTCGGCGCGCCCCATCACCTCCACGGTGACGGGCACGTCCTCGCACAGATCACGCACCGCGGCGCCGAGCAGCGTCGGCGTCATGGCGTTGGACGGTTCGCTCGTCCAGCGCTGGACGCGAAGCGTCGAATCCGCGAGGAGCACGGCGTCGGCGAGGGCCGCGTCGAGGGCTTCGACTGGATGGCCGTCAAAGCCGCCGACCACCACCTCCTCGATCAGGGGCGGCCGGTCGCCGTCCTTCTTGTGCAGTCCCGCGTCGAAGTTGGCGATCAACGTCCCGGTGACCATGGCTCGGAGCAGGGCGGCGACATCGGCGGCGGACCCAGCGGCGAGCGAGTCGTCGCCGGCGAGGACGACCCGCGACGCCCTGCGCCTGCGCAGCTCTCGTCCAGCCAGGGTGTGGGCATTGTGGAGGCGATAGCTGTCCAGCTGTGACCGCTCCCCGAGGCCGAGCAGGACGACGCGGTCAGCCGCGACGCCATCGCCGGCCGGGACCACGGTGACCTCGCCGAAACGGCCGCGGACCTCGCCCGACGCGACCATGGCGCCCAGCACGCCCTGCAGGGAGGCGTCGACCGCTACCGCCGCCGGGCCCAGCTCGCCGGTGAAGGCGGTGACCACCAGCGCATCGCCGCCGATCCCCTCCGGCGCACCGTCGCCACGCATCGCCACCGCCATGATCGCCTCCCTCGCGCCGCGCTCCTCTGCGGCCGCGCGGAATGGTACGTGTCGCGGCTCACAGCGAGCGCTGCTCATACTTGCTGCGTGCGCGACTGGTCGGCGCTCCGCGACGAGCTGCGAGCTGAGGCGCTGGCCCGCGGCTGGTGCGCGCTCGGGGTCACCGGGATGGAGCCGGATCTCGAGGCCCGTCGCCGCGGCGTGGACGCGGTGACCTCCGGCCGCATGGACGGCATGCCGTGGATGACGGCCGAGCGGATGGTGTCGAGCACGGACCTCGGCGCCCGTTACCCGTGGGCTCGAAGCATCGTGGCCCTGGCCTGGCCCTACCGGCCGGTCACCGACGAGCCGTCCGGTCCCGCGGTGCGGCCCCGCGGCCGGATGGCCGCCTATGCCTGCATGCCCGGTCCGGGCGACGCCGGCGCGGCCGATTACCACGATGTGCTGGCCCGCCAGTGCGACGACCTGCTGCGCTGGCTGCGTTCGCACGTTGGCGAGGTGCGCGCCAAGCGCTTCGTGGACCACGGCTGGGCGATGGACCGAGCGGTCGCCGAGCGTGCCGGGATCGGGTTCACCGGCAAGCACGCGTCGCTGCTGACCTCCGCGGCGGGCTCCTACGTCCTCCTCGCCGAGATCGCGCTGTCGCTGCCGCTGCCCGCGGACACCCCGTCGGCCAAGTCGTGCGGGAGCTGCGCTGCCTGCATCCCGGCCTGTCCGACGGGCGCCATCGTCGCCCCCGGGGTGATCGACGCGCGGCGCTGCATCTCCTACCTGACCATCGAGCATCGCGGGCCCATCCCGGTCGAGCTCCGACCGCTGATGGGCACCTGGGTGTTCGGCTGCGACCTCTGCCAGGAGGCCTGCCCGATCAACCATCGTCTCGCCCCGGCTCCCCTCCCCAACACCGCCGTCCCCGCACGGCGCGGGCCGGTGCCGGCACCGGACCTCGTGGAGCTGCTGGAGATCGACGAGGATGGGTTCGCCGCGCGCTTCGCCGGGTCAGCCGTCGCCCGCACCGGGAGGTCGGGGCTGGCGCGCAACGCGGCCGTCGCGCTCGGCAACGCTGGTGTCGTGGCGACGGCCCCAGCCCTTCGACGAGCCGCGGGAGATGACCCCGACCCGGCGGTGCGCGAGGCCGCGAGCTGGGCGCTCGAGCGGCTGGCTGCCGGGGGGTCGCGCGGAGATCAGTAGCGCGCGGCGGTCAGTGGAAGAGCCAGATCGCCGCGCCGGCACCCGCCACGATCGGCGTGCCGATGCACGCAGCCACCAACGGGATCGGGTCGTGCTGCGGCGGCCACCAGGCTCGGGGCAGGGCGCGCCCGGTGGGAACGCGCGAGCGGCGCAGCCGAGCCGGCTGAGCGCTGAGGATGGCGCCGGCCATCCCGGTGAGCGCGGCCAGCAGCGTGGCCTCGGCTCCGATGGCGGCGACGTGCGTCGCACCGGATCGCCATAGGGCCACGATCACGGCGAACGCGAGCACCCCCACGACCGTGCCGAAGACCGCCGCGAGCAGGGGCAGCGAGAGTTGGGTGCGTCGTGGCGCGGGCAGGGGCATCGGCTGCAGCGTACCACCGGGGCGTCCGCACCTCCAGCGAGCAGTTGCGCGATGTGCGCCGGACGCCTTGACCTTTCGCTGGGTCACCCGTACCCTGAACAGGCTCCGCACATGTGGGGCCCGGTTCCACGTCCCAGCTCACATCTCACCAGGGAACCCCGCCAATGCCGTCTCGCACACGTCTTGCTGCCGCGCTTGGCGCCACCGCGGTCGCGGCGATGCCCGTCAGTGTCATCGCCAGCACCTACGTGGTCCATCCGGGTGACACGCTCAGCGAGATCGCCCTGCGCCACGGCACCACCGTCGGCGCCCTGGTCGAGGCCAACCACCTCGCCGACCCCGACCTGATCCGCATCGGGCAGCTTCTCCACATCCCCGACTCCCGGCTGGGCATCCCGTCCTACACCTCGGGAGCGGCGGAGGCGGAGACGTACTCGGTCGTCCACGGTGACACGCTGATCAGCATCGCGCGTCGCTACGGCGTCGACCTCACCGCCCTGGCCCGCACCAACGGCCTCAACGTCAACGCCCCGTTGCACGTCGGTGTCGTCCTCCACGTGCCCGGGCAAACCGTCAGGGTCAACGCGCTGCTCGCCCACGTCGCCGCCCAGGTGGGTGTGGACGCCAGGGTGGTCAAGGCCGTCGCCTGGATGGAGAGCGGCTGGCAGCAGGGCGTGGTCTCGCCGACCGGCGCCATCGGCCTGATGCAGGTCGAGCCCTACACCGGCGAATGGATCTCCCGGTACCTCGCCGGCCGCACGCTCAACCTGCGTGTCGCCGCCGACAACGTGCTGGCGGGGACTCTGCTCCTCCATCACCTCCTCGGCGTCCACCACGGCAACGTCGGTGCAGCCCTGGCCGCCTACTACCAGGGAGACGCTTCGATCGGCCGTCATGGCATGCACGACGACACCAGGCGCTACCAACGAGTTGTCATGGACCTCATCAAGCGCGACTGAGTCGGGGCAGTTATCCCCAACTTTTCCCCACAAGTCACAGCGCCGATATCAAGAAAGGGGGAGGAACGGAGCGCCGGGGCAGTCAGTTCGTGCCGAGATCGAGTGGCAGGCTGAGGCAGCGAACGCCACCTCCTGACTTCATGAACTCGTCCACAGGCAGGGCGCTGGTGTCGAAACCGATGGCCGCGAGCTCGGCCCGCAGCGCGGCGACCGCGGTCGAGCTGATCACCGTGTCCTGCATCGGCATCGCGTTGCAGGCGAAGCCCGCGGCAACCTCGGCTCGCACCTCGACGAGCCTCGGCACCTGGCGGCGGAGAGTCTCGAGCGAGGCCGGCGCGAACGCGGTGGGGGCGACCAGCGCGGTGTGGTCGTCCAGAGGGCAGAAACACGTGTCGAGGTGATAGAAGAACGGGTCGACCAGCTCCAGCGACGTGCTCTCCACGCCGAGGATGGCGGCGACCTCGGCGTGCGCGGCCAGGTCAGTGCGGAATCCCCACCCCTGGAACAGGTGGTCGCCGACGAACAGCGCGTCGCCGGCACCCTCGAAGGACAGGTGGGGCGACACCTCCTGGACGTCGAAGTGGAGGCTCTCAAGCGTGGCCCGCCAGTGGCTCTCCTCGCCGGCCCTCTCGGCGTGGTGGAAGCGGCTCAGCACCGCCCGCCGCCGCCACACCACGGCGGCGTTGGCGGTGAAGACCATGTCGGGCAGCCCCGCCACGGACTCGGTCAGCTCGATGGTCTCGCCGCGCTCGACATAGAGGCGGTGGAGCGCCTCCCATTGCTCGACGGCGCGAGCGTGGTCGACCTCGACCGCGACGTTCATCCAGGGGTTGATCTCGTACTCGATGCCGAAGTGCTCCGGCCGGCACATGAGAATGGCCATGACGCGCTCTCGCACATCCGGTCAGGCCGATCGCCAGCGCGGGGAGCTCCTGGTTCCGGGTCGCGCCGATGATGGCACAACCTTGCGCGACCGCGGACGGTCAGGCGGCGCCCTCGATCGGCAGGGCGCTGAGAACCGTGGGGCTGAAGGGTCGCAACGGCAGGCGCGCTCCGGCTTCCGGCGGCGGCAGTGGATCACGGCGCAGGCACCACTGCGGGTTGACGTCGTCGCGCAGTGCCACCAGCTGGAATTCCGAGAGTCGCCGGCGCTCGGGTCGGGGAGGGGCCGGTTCGACGGTGGCGACCAGCCGGGGCCGCACCCAGGTGACCTCCCCCACCTCGGCAGCGCCCTCGATGCCCGGGTCGGTGGCAGGCTCGACCGCCCCCGCCAGCCAGCGCGTCGACGCCCCGCCGGGGACGGCGGCGGTGCCGACCAGCCCCAGCCGGCCGCCGGCCCAGTCAGCCAGCACCACGCTCACGCCCGCGGCGGTGCTGAACCACCCGACCACGACGGCGTCGCGTCGCCCGGTCAACGGGATGCGCAGCCGGTCGGGCGATGCGATGCCGGCCCGGTACGGCGCCCCGCCCCGCCGTGCGATCAACGAGCTGAGCCCACGTGCAGTGGCTGCCTGGGCGAGGGCACGTCCATGACCGGCGACGTGGTCGGGGAGCTGGATGCGCGAGTCCGGCGGGACCAGGTCGCGCAGCATGGCCAGCCGGCTCAGCAGAGGCCGCCCGGTCAGAGGCTCACCGTCGAGGTGGAGGAGGTCCGTGGCCAGGTACACGGCGGCGGGACGTCCGGGGTCCGCTTCGCTCACCCGGGCGAAGAGCGCGGCCAGGTCGGGCCGGCCGTGGCGATCCAGCACGCAGATCGACCCGTCGAGCACTGCCTCGGCAGCGCCCTGGAGGGGGCCGCTGGCGGCGATCTCGGGAAAGCGACCCCCCAGCGACGACACCTCACCCTGCAGCCGCACCGAGCCACTCCCGTCCGCGAAGAGGAGGCAGCGGGACCCCTCCCACTCCACGCTGAACAGCCAGTCGTCGCCGTCGAAGGGAGCCGCACAGGGGACGCTGAGCTCGGGGTGGGAGTTGCCGGCGAAGCCGGTGGCCGGGAGCGGGATCGGCAGTCGCTGCTGGCCACCGGCGCTGGTGCGGCGCCGCCGCGGCGCCTGGATGCGCGCGCTCACGGGACGGTCAGGAGGCCTTGCGCCGCCGTGCTCCATCAGCCGACTGCCGGCGGCGCGCGGCCGTCGCCTCGCGGGCGGCCGGCTTGCTCTCCCGATCGCTCTTCTGGGCAGCCTCGACCGACGCCTTGAGCGCGGCCATCAGGTCGGTCACCTTGGACGGCTTCTCGGGGGCACGCGCGTCGAGCGGCTGGTCGTTGACCTTGGCTTCGACGACCGCCATCAGCGCCTCGCGATAGTCGTCCCTGTACCGCTGCGGGTCGAAATGAGCGCTGAGATTCTCGACGAGCATGACGGCCATGTCGAGCTCGCGCTTGTGGATCTCGGGGCGTGCCTCCTCCTCGGGCAGTGACAGCTCACCAGGGCTGCGGATCTCGTCGGGCCAGTGCAGCGTGTTGAGCAGCAGACCCTTCTCGTGGAGCGCGAGCCGGCAGAGGTGTTCGCGGTCGCGGAAGGCGATCTTGCCGAGAGCGACCTTGCCCGTCTCCTCCAGGGCGGCCTTGAGCAGGTAGTAGGGCTTGACGCCGACCGCCTCGGGTTCGAGGTAGTACGCACTCTTGATATAGACGCCGGCCTCGATCTCGGAGTCGTCGACGAACTCGAGGATCTCGCAGGTGTGCGACGTCGTCAGCGGCAGCTTGTCGAGGTCGGAGTCGTCGACGACGACGAACTCGTCCTTGCCAACCTCATAGCCGCGCACGGTCGCGTTCCAGGGAATCTCCTTGTCCTCTTCGACGCACCAGCGCTTGTTGCGGATGGGCGTGAGGTCGTCGGGGCAGAGCATCCGGAAGGAGACACTCTTCGACTCCGTCGCGAGGTACAGCCGCACGGGGATCGCGACCATGCCGAAGCTGATCGCGCCGCGCCACATGGATCTGGGCATGCCGCGATTCTATGCCCACGAGCGAGTGGGGAACAGGTTCCCCCGTCCTCAGACTGTCAAAAGCCTCTCGTAGGCGGCCTTCAGCTCCGGGTAGCGAAGGAAGATGATGTGCGCGTACTCCTGGGTGAGCGGGCCCGGCGCACGGCGCAGGTGCATCCCCACCTCCCCGGGACGGTGGTTGGCCTTGCGCCAGTTGCACCTCTTGCATGCGATGACCAGGTTGTCCCAGCGATCGCCGCTGCCACCGCGGGACATGGGCACGATGTGGTCGACTGTGAGCTCCGCGGCCGGGCCGACGAAGCCGCAGTACTGGCAGGTGTGGTCGTCACGCAGCAGCAGGTTGCGCCGGTTGGGACGGAGCAGACGGCGCGGCACGTGGATGGTGCGCAGCAGCCGCACGACGACGACACCCTCGGGCAGACGGCGTCCGCTGAGCGCGGCGGCGGCCTCGAGCTCGGAGCGCTCATCGAGAAAGGCGACCCGCTCCTTGCTCAGCAGGATGATGAGCCGCCGGTGGCTGATGACATTGAGTGGCTGCATGGAGGCATTGAGCAGCAGCACGGCCATGGCGGAATTCTATTGGGAGCGGGCAACCAGCGCACTGGTTCAGTCGAGTGGCGGCAGCTGCTGGTCGCCGGCCAGCGCCACGGCGAACAGGTCACCCACCGCGGCGAGGCGCTCGCCGATGGTGTGGATCGTCCAGCCGTCGGGACGCAGCCCGGGTTCGCCCAGCTCGGTCCAGGTGATCGGCGCCGAGACCGGCGCGTGGGGCACCGCCCGCACCGTGTAGGGCGCGGTGAGCGTCTTGTTGATGATGTTCTGCGTGTAATCGATGCGGACGCGGCCGGTGCGCTGCCGCACCGACCACTCCCAGCTGACCAGGTCGGGCACGATCGCCGCCACAGCCCGGGCCACGCCCTCCACCCAGTTGCGCACCGCCGTGTAGTCGGGGCCCCTGCGGATCGGGACGTAGATCTGCAGGCCGGTCTGCCCCGTGGTCTTGACCGCGCTGTTCAGGTGGTAGTGGTCCAGGGCCACGCCGACCAGCCGGGCGATGGTCACGACACTCTCGAAGGAGGCACCCTCGGCGGGGTCGAGGTCGAACACCGCCCAGTCGGGTTGGAGCGGACCGTCGATGCGCGAGTGCCACGGATGCAGGTCGATGGACGCCGCGTTGGCCACCCACACGAGCGTGGCCAGGCCGTTGACGACGACGTACTCCTTGGTCTTCTCGCCGTGATACGTCCACGACTGGATCCACGGCGGGGCGTGTGATGGCTTGTCCTTGCGCCAGAACGATTTGCCGTCGATGCCGTCGGGAAAGACCTGCATGGACAGCGGCCGGTCACGAAGGTAGGGGAGCAGCACCGGCGCCACGCGGATGTAGTGCGCGATGAGATCGCGCTTGGTCAGGCCGTCCGCCGGCCACATCGGCTTGTCGAGGTTGGTGAGCCGCAGCCGGTGTCCATCCACCTCCAAGGCGTCCGAGGCGCGCAGCCCGCGCAACTGTTCGAGCAGCGCGCCTGCCTGGTCGCTGCCGCCCTGTGCACCGGTGGGCGTGCTGACCGGCGTGGCCGCCGAGCGCTCCGCGCCGGCGATCGAGAGCACCGACTCGACAGGCGCCGGGACCTCGCGCCGGCAGTCGCGGGGCGCGATGTCGTCGCGCAGCCCGACGAACGCCGGGTGGCGGAGGATGCCCTGCCTGGTCCAGCCCGCGTGCCGGACCTCGCACACCAGCTCGGGCTGCACCCAGGTGGCGGCCTCGCTGGTGCGCGGCACCGGGCGGAGAGGGGAGTCAGCGGTGACCAGGCCGTCGAGCCGGGCGCGCAGCAGACGCAGCATCGCGTCGTCGAACCCTGTGCCGACCTGGCCGCAGTGCACCAGCCGGTCGCCGTCGTACACCCCCAGGATCAGCGCGCCCAGCTGGTTGGCGCGGCGGCCGCGGCCGCTGGTCCAGCCAGCGATGACGCACGACTGCGTCTGCCACGACTTGACCTTCACCCAGTCCGGGCTGCGCCGTCCCGGCTGATAGGTCGAGTCGGCGCGTTTGCCGACCATGCCCTCGATACCGCGCCCGCTGACGGCAGCGAAGAACTGCTCGCCGTTGCGCTCCACGTGGTCGGTGTAGAGGATCCCATCGGCCGCACCCAGCACGTCCTTCAACGTCTTCTTGCGGATTCGCAGCGAGGTGTCCATCAGGTCACGACCGTCGAGCCAGAGCAGGTCGAAGACCGCATAGGTGACGGGGTGATCGCGCATGGCGCGGCGCACGTCGGTGTCGCGCGACACGTTGATGCGCGATTGCAGGCGTTCGAACGATGGGCGCCCATCTGCATTCAGCACCACGATCTCACCGTCGACGATGGCGCGATGGCCTCGCAGCGCGGTCCGCAGCGCAGCCAGCTCTGGATACCGCGACGTCTCGTCGCGGGTGCTGCGGCCGGCGACCTTGAGCGTGTCGCCACCGACCCCCGCCACCGCTCGCACTCCGTCCCATTTCAACTCGAACAGCCAGCCCTCGCGGCTGAACGGTCGATCGATGCTGGTGGCCAGCATCGGCAGGGGCAGCTCGGGCATCTCGGGCATGGCCGCCGCGCGTGGGCGCACCCTGCCGGGTGTCCGGCTCGCTGTGCGTGACGCACGCGCGGTCTCGCGCGGGTCGCCACCTGCATGGGCTGCGATCTCGGCGAGGGTGCGCCCGGTCTTCACCGACACCTCGTGCTCGCTGGCCTCGTATCCCTCGACGACGCAGTCGTCGCGCTTCTTGATCATCAGCCAGTTCTTGTCGCCGTCCGCGTCGTCGCGACCGCGACGTCCGCGCTGGCCGAGCTTCACCAACGCGTACTCGCCGCAGATCTTGGTGCCGAAGATGCGGAATTTGAGGTCGCCCTTGGCCAGGCTGGCCTCGACGTTCGCCGCCGTCTCCGCTGTCCACTCGTACGTGCCGATGTCCCATAGCAGCACGGTTCCCGCCCCGTACCCCGACGGGATGACGCCCTCGAAGTCGCCGTAATCGACCGGGTGGTCCTCGGTGTGCACCGCCAGCCGCTTGACCTTGGGGTCGAGGGTCGGGCCGCGCGGGATCGGCCAGGAGAGGAGCACGCCGTTGTGCTCGAGACGGAAGTCCCAATGCATACGCGTCGCGCGATGTTGCTGCACGCAGAAGCGGTGGCCGTGGGGGAGGTTGTCCCAGCCCGGGCTCCCTATGCCCTCGGCGCGCTTGCGGTCATCCCCGGACGGCTCGGGCGTGCGTGTGAAATCGCGTTTGCGGCGATACTCGTCCAGCGGCATCTGCGCAGTCTGCTACGAAGGCCACAACCGCCGTGATCCGGGTCGCCACACGGACGTCCGGCGGACCTCCAAACGCCAGTGCCCGGCGCCGTTTGTGGGGCGTCGGAGCCCGGCGGTCGTCCCGCCGGAAACTGGTACAATTCACTGTAGTTTCGCGTGCCTTCCGGTGCCGCCTGAACGGTGGAATCAGGGGCACGCCGCAATCGAGCGGCGCCCGCCGGCACACGCACCCTGGAGTCCCCACTGATCGACGAGAGCGCCCGCGCCGACGACCACGCCCGCGGCACCGCAGAAGCACATCCCGCTCCACCCGTGGCCGGTGGCGGCAAGGCCCCCAAGGATTCTTATTCTTCAGCCCAGCTGACCGCGCTGAAGGGACTCGAGCCGGTGCGCAAGCGCCCCGGCATGTACATCGGCTCGACCGATTCGCGCGGCCTGCACCACCTCATCCGCGAGATCGTGGACAACGCCATCGACGAGGCGCTCGCAGGGGTCTGCGACACCATCGTGGTGACGCTGCACGCCGACGGGTCGGTGTCGGTGCTCGACAACGGCCGCGGAATCCCCATCGACATGCATCCGACAGAGCACAAGCCCGGCCTCGAGCTGGTGCTGACCGAGCTCCACGCCGGGGGCAAGTTCGGTGGCGGTGGCTACAAGGTGTCGGGCGGCCTGCATGGGGTCGGCGCGTCGGTCGTCAACGCGCTCAGCGAGCGGCTGGTCGCCGAGGTGTCCAAGGGCGGCAGCATCTACCGGCAGACCTTCAGCCGCGGCGTGCCCGACGCGCCGATGGAGGTGGTCGGCACCACCAGCCGGCACGGCACCATGATCCGCTGGTGGCCCGATCCGACGGTGTTCGACGCCGTCGTGCACAGCTGGGACGTCGTCGCCAACCGCCTCCGTGAGGTGGCATTCCTGACCAAGGGCGTCAGCATCACCGTGGTCGCCGAGGACCCGGCTCGCGAGTACACGTTCTACTTCGAGGGCGGCATCCAGGCGATGGTTCGTTACCTCAACGCCAACCGCACCGTGGTCAACGCGCGTCCGATGTACGTGGAGCGCGAGATCGAGGGAACGCTCATCGAGCTCGCCATTCAGTATCAGAACAGCGTGTTCAGCGAGCAGGTGCTGGCATTCGCCAACAACATCCACACCGAGGAGGGCGGCGCGCACCTGACCGGCTTCCGCACCGCGCTCACCAGCACGCTCAACAAGTACGCTCGCAAGGCGGCGATCCTCAAGGACAACGACGCCAACCTGTCCGGCGACGACGTGCGCGACGGATTGACCGCGGTGATCAGCGTCAAGCTGCAGGAGCCGCAGTTCGAGGGCCAGACCAAGACCAAGCTGGGCAACAGCGAGGTCGCCGGCCAGGTGTCGACAGTGCTCAGCGATGCCCTCATGCAGTTCCTCGACGAGAATCCCGCCGACGGCCGCCGCATCATCGACCAGTCCCTCACCGCGGCGCGGGCCCGTCAGGCGGCCGCCAAGGCGCGAGACCTGGTGCGCCGCAAGTCGTTCCTCGAGGGCTCGGCCCTGCCCGGCAAGCTCACCGACTGCACCGAGAAGGACCCATCGCAATGCGAGCTGTTCATCGTCGAGGGTGACAGCGCAGGTGGTTCGGCCAAGCAGGGCCGCGAGCGCAAGAACCAGGCGATCCTCCCGCTCCGTGGCAAGATCCTCAACGTCGAGAAGGCGCGCGCCGACAAGATCCTCGGCAATGAGCAGATCAAGGACCTGATCACCGCGCTCGGCGTCGGCTTTGGCGAGGACTTCAACATGGAGCGCCTGCGCTATCACCGCATCGTGCTCATGGCCGACGCGGACGTCGACGGCTCGCACATTCGCACCCTGCTGCTGACGTTCTTCTGGCGGCACATGCAGCCGCTGATCCACGCCGGCTACCTGTACCTCGCTCAGCCGCCCTTGTACAAGCTCGTCAAGGGAAAGTCAGTGGAGTACGCGTACAGCGACGACGAGCGCGACGTCAAATCGAAGAGCCTCGGTGGCAAGGTGGAGATCAGCCGCTACAAGGGTCTTGGCGAGATGAACCCCGAACAGCTCTGGGAGACCACCATGGACCCGGCCAGGCGCGTGCTGCTCCAGGTCGAGGTGGGTGACGCCGTTCGTGCCGACGACATCTTCGACCGCCTCATGGGCGCAGAGGTCGAGCCCCGCAAGCGATTCATCCAGACCCACGCGAAGTCGGTTCGCAACCTCGACATCTGATGTCCGCCGGACCCCGTCCCGTCGCCGTCGACGCCATGGGTGGAGACAACGCACCTGCGGAGATCGTGCGCGGCGCACTGCGCGCCGCCACCGAACTGCACATCCCGGTGCTTCTGGTCGGCCGGCGCGAGCTGCTCGAGACCGAGCTGACCCGCATCGAGGGGCCGGAGACGGTGTCGCGCGCGCGCCTCGAGATCGTCGACGCGCGCGAGGTTGTCGAGATGGATGAGCACCCCGCCAATGCGGTGCGCGCCAAGCGCGACTCGTCGGTGGTGCGCGCCTGCGCGCTGGTGGCGGAGGGCCGTGCCTGCGGCGCCGTCAGCGCGGGCAACAGCGGCGCCGTGCTCGCCGCCGCGCTGTTCAGCGTCAAGCGCATCCCCGGTGTGGCCAGGCCCGCCATCGGCGCGCAGCTACCGTCGTCGGGCACACCGACGTTCCTGCTCGACGTCGGCGCCAACACCGACTGCAAGCCCGAGTGGCTGGTGCAGTTCGCTGTCATGGGCAGCGTGTATGCGCGCACCATGATGGATGTGGCCCGGCCGCGCGTCGGCCTGCTCAGCAACGGGGAGGAACCCGGCAAGGGCTCGCAGTTGGTGCAGGACGCATATCCGCTCCTCGAGGCGGGCGTGCCGGCCTTCACCGGCAACGCCGAGGCCAAGGCGCTGTTCAACGGCAGCTTCGACGTCGTCGTCTGTGACGGCTTCGCCGGCAACATCGCGCTCAAGGCCGCGGAGGGCGTTGGAGAGTACCTGTTCGCGACGATGCGCAAGGAGGCGACGAGCAGCGTCGCCGCCCGGGTTGGCGGCCTGCTGCTCAAGCCGCGCCTGCGTTTGGTGCGCGACCGCGTCGACTACCGGCACACCGGCGGCGCGCTGCTGCTCGGGGTCAACGGCGAGGTGGTGATCGCCCACGGCCGGTCCGACGCGCTGGCGGTGATGAACGCCATCCGAGTGGCCGCCGGCGCGGCACGGAGCGACGTCAGCGGCACCATCGCACGCGAGCTCGAGGCCACCGGGGCGGCCGCTCCGGCATCCCTCGATGTGGCGGCGCCCTGATGACCATCTTCGAACCGGGGCAGGTCCGCGGCATCGACCTCGAGCAGGAGATGCGCTCCTCGTACATGGACTATGCGATGAGCGTGATCATCAGCCGCGCGCTTCCCGATGTGCGCGACGGTCTCAAGCCGGTGCAGCGCCGCATCCTCTACGCGATGCTCGACCAGGGCATGACCGCCGGGTCGCGCTACAAGAAGTCGGCGGCGATCGTCGGCGAGGTGCTGAAGAGCTACCACCCCCACGGCGATGCGTCGGTGTACGACACCATGGTGCGCATGGCCCAGGACTGGGTCCTGCGCTACCCGCTCATCGACGGTCAGGGCAACTTCGGTTCTGTCGACGGCGACCCCCCCGCGGCTTACCGCTACACCGAGGCGCGCATGGCGCCGATCGCAATGACGCTGGTCGACGACATCGACAAGAACACGGTCGATTTCCAGGACAACTTCTCAGCGGAGACGCAGGAGCCCACCGTCCTGCCGACGATCCTGCCCAACCTCCTCGTCAACGGTGCCAGCGGAATCGCGGTGGGTATGGCCACCAACATCCCCCCGCACAACCTCGGCGAGGTGTGTGACGGCCTGGCCCGGCTGATCGACGATGCCGAGACCACCACCGAGGAGCTCACCAGGATCATCAAGGGCCCGGATTTCCCCACCGGCGGGATGATCTACGCGCGCGACCTGCCCACCGTGTACGGAACCGGCCACGGCCGCATCGTCATGCGCGCCCAGGTGGATTTCGAGGAGGCCTCCGACGGCAAGGAGCAGATCATCGTCCGCGAGCTGCCCTACCAGGTCAACAAGGCGCGCCTGCTCACCAGCATCGCCGACCTCGTCAAGGACCACAAGCTCGAGGGCATCGAGGGGCTCAACGACGAGTCCGACCGCAACGACAACACCCGCATCGTCATCAAGCTGAAGTCGAGCGCACGGCCGCACACGGTTCTCAACAACCTCTTCAAGCACACCCAGCTCCAGCTCACCTTCGGCGCCATCATGCTGGCGCTCGTCGACGGCCGCCCCCAGGTGCTCGGCCTCAAGGCGATGCTGCAGCACTTCATCGATTTCCGCCGGGTGGTGGTCACCAGGCGCACCCAGTTCCTGCTCGCCAAGGCTCGCGACCGCGCCCACATTCTCGAGGGTTTGATGAAAGCGCTCGAGCACCTCGACGAGGTGATCGCGATCATCCGCGCGGCCCCTGACGAGAAGGCGGCGCAGACCCAGCTGGAGCAGCGTTTCGAGCTCTCCGACCGTCAGTCCAAGGCCATCGTCGACCTCCGCCTGGGCCGCCTGACCCGCCTCGAGTCCGGCAAGATTCGCGAGGAATATGGAGAGCTGATCAGGGAGATCGCCCGCCTCGAAGACATCCTGGCCGACGTCCGCAAGGTGGATGCGCTCATCAAAGAGGAGCTCGCGGCGATCCGCAAGAAGTACGCGGACCCGCGCCGCACCGTGATCAACCAAGGTGAGGTGGAACTCAACGAGGAGGACCTCATCCCTCGCGAGCAGGTCTTCGTCACGCTCACCCAGCGCGGCTACATCAAGCGCATCCCGCTCGACCAGTACCGCATGCAGCACCGCGGAGGCAAGGGCGTCGTAGGAGCGCGGCGCTCCACCGACGAGGACTACATCGCGCATTCGACGAGCGCCAACACGCACACCGACATGCTGTTCTTCACCAACCGCGGCCGCGTGTACCGGCTACGCACCCATGAGATCCCCGACGTCAAACGCCAGGCCAAGGGGCTGCCGGTGATCAACCTCATCGACCTCGACCAGGGCGAGAGGGTGACCGCACTCATCGACATGGAGGAGTTCAGCGACTCGCAGTACCTGGTGATGGTCACCAAGCTCGGCCAGATCAAGAAGACACCGGCTGCCGCCTACTCGGCGGTCCGGCGCAACGGGCTGATCGCCATCAACCTGCAGGGCGACGACGAGTTGAACTGGGTGCGCCGCTCATCGGGTGGTGACGAGCTGCTCATCGTCACCCGGCGTGGCAAGGGATCGCGCTTCACCGAGAAGGAGGTGCGACCGATGGGACGCGACACCATGGGTGTCGGCGCGATGCGCCTGCGTTCCGGCGACGAGATCGCCGGCTTCGACATCGTCCAACCCGACAGCCACGTTCTCGTGATCACCCAGAACGGCTTCGGCAAGCTGACGCCGATGTCCGACTACCCGGTCAAGAGCCGCAACATCCAGGGCGTCTACACCGTCGACCAGACCGCCATCCCCAAGATCGGCGAGATCGTCGGCATGCGCGTCGTCGAGGACCTGTCCGAGGAGTTGATGGTGATCAGCACGTCAGGGCAGGTGATCCGCATCCCGCTCGATCAGGTGCGCGTCTCCGGGCGCCAGACCCGCGGCGTGATCATCATGCGGATGGACGACGACGACAAGGTCGCGTCGATCGCGGGCGTCGGCCAGGCGGGGACGCTGGACGCCTGACCGCAAAGAGACGGCGCGGGAGGGGGCACATCTCCGCTGCGCTCAGTATCAGTCGCCGTTTGCGTCACTGCGAACTCGCCACCGGCGAGTTCTCCGCTCCTTCGGCGCCTTCAAATTCGCTCCGCGAAGACGTGCCCCCTCCCACGCCTCTGCTTGGCACCCGCAGCTTGGTGTGTTAGCGACCACGGCCTGAGCTACAACTTGCACCGTGGCGTAGCGGCGGGCCGTGCTAAGCCACGGACCTGCCTCAGAGCGGAGCCCAGGGCGCGTCCGACTCAGGTGTTGCCACAACGAGAGGGGGAGGGGCACGTCTCCGGAGCGCGAATTATGCAGCCGCCCGAGGAGCGGAGAACTCACCGGTGGGGAGTTCGAAGCGACGCCAATGGCGGCGAATCTGAGCGCGGAGTGAGATGTGCCCCTCCCCCGGCTTTTGTACCGGAACGTCCGCCTTATTGTGGCGGCGGCTCGCGGAACAGCAGAGCGCGGCAGGGGGCGTGGCGGAGGATGTAGGGCGCTGTCCTGCCCATGTGGAACTCTCCGAAACGCTGCCGGAACGGCATGCCCACAACCACCAGGTCGGCCTTCCAGTGCGCGATCTCCTCGACGATGGCGGGGCCCGCGTCGCGCGCCTGGAGGAGCTCCGTCTCGATGACTGTCTCCAACTCGCCGGCCATCTTCTCGGCCATCTCGATGAGCTTCTCGGCCCGGTCCATCTCGACGTCCTGCACAGTGCCGAGCGCCAGGCCCCGGCGGATCTCGAGGACGGTCACGACCATCACCTTGGCCCGGCCGCGCCGCGCCAGCCGGCAGCCCAACACCACCGCCTCGACGTCTGTCTGCGCACCGTTGATCGGGACGAGGATGCGTTGGGGCGTGAAGCCGACCATGGCCGCAGGATGCTACGCGCAGAGAGCCCCCGGCCGCGTCGTGCTGGCCACGTAGAATGCCCGCGCAGGCTGGCAATTCGAGGGAGGCGCTGTGAAGGTCGTCATCGTGGGCTGCGGGCGCGTTGGTTCGATGCTCGCGTGCGACCTCGACGCCGCCGGGCACGAGGTCACCGTCGTCGATGAGAAGGTGTCGGCCTTCAACCGCCTCGGCGGTGGTTTCAAGGGGAACATGGTGGTCGGCACCGGGATCGACGAGTCCGTGCTGCGCCGTGCCGGCATCGAGGCGGCCGACTGCTTCTGCGCGGTCACCAACGGCGACAACCGCAACATCATGGCGGCGCAGGTCGCCAAGGTGGTCTTCAAGGTGCCGCGCGTCATCACCAGGATCTACGACCCCATCCGCGAACAGACATACCGTGAGTTCGGGCTGGAGACGATCTGCTCGACGACGATCGTCGGGTCGATGATCAACACGTACTTCACCACCGGCACCAACCCTGCCCACGCGGAGCCGGCGCCGGCGAAGGTGGAGGCGCAGCGGTGAGCAACGGGCTCAACGCCGCCGACCGTCCCTACCTGGTGGTCATCGGTGGGGGCAAGGTGGGCTTCTACCTCGCCCGCCACCTGATCGAGCGCGACTACGAGGTCACGCTGGTCGAGAAGGACGCGGGCCGCGCCGAGTGGATCGAGCACCAGATGGGCAGCGTCAGCGTGATGGTCGGTGATGGAGACGAGATGGCGTTCCTCGCCACCACCGGGATCGAGCGTGCCGGCGTGGTGATCGCCTGCACCGGCGACGACGAGGACAACCTCGTCGCCTGCCAGCTTGCCAAGGGGAAGTTCGGCGTCCCGAGGACCATCGCCCGGGTCAACAACCCGGTCAACGTGCACGTTTTCACCGCGCTCGGCATCGACGTCCCGGTGAGCGCGACGGAGCTGCTCATGGGCCTCATCGAAGCGGAGATCGCGGGCTCGGACGCCGTTCGCGGGGTGGCGGTCAAGTCCACCGGCGCCAACCTCGTGGACGTGGCCCTCCCCGACGTCTCACGGCTGGTCGGCCGCAAGCTCAGCGAGGTCGGGCTGCCCGCGGGCGACCTGGTGGTGTGCATCGTCCGCGGCGGGGAACCGATGGTGCCCTCGCCCGACGAGGTGATCCAGGCGCGCGACGAGTTGATCGTCTATTCGCGAAAGCTCGATATCGAGGGGGTCAGGGAGGCGCTCACCAACTGACCGGGGACGCGGCGAGGCCGCCGCGCCCGCGTGGGCTGCGGCGGCCCTTCGCCCAGCGTGCGGCTAGGTGGCCTTGCCGATCTTGAAGATCTTGGTGCCGCAGACCGGACAGGTGCCGGTCGTGGCGGGCTTGCCATTCTTCATGGTGATCGCCTGAGCGTCCTTGATGTCGCGGGGCGACTTGCACTTGAGGCAGTAGCCGGAGACGGCCATGCGTCCTCTCCTAATCAGTGTCGATGCGAGTACGGCGGGCGGGGCCCTCCGGCTCAGGTCGGCCGCATTCTAGCCCAGACCCGGCCGAATTGCAGCCGAATTCAACAGGGGTGAGTGAACAGGCCGCCGACAGCGCCTCCGCTCAGCGCCCCACATGCTCCCTCAGAAAGGCCACTGTGCGGTCCCAGGACAGCTGCGCCGCCTCCTCCGCGTACACCTCCGGGCGGTCGTCGTTGAAGAAGGCGTGGTTGGCGTCGTACCAGAACGATTCGACCTGCACGCCGGCGCCACGCAGGCGCTCCTCGAGGCCGGCGATGGCCTGGTGGTCGTAGGAATGGTCGTGCTCGGCCCAGTGGCCGAGAACGGCGGCCCCCATCTGCGAAACGTCGAGCGTCTGCGGACCGATGCCGTAGTAGGTGACGCAGGCGCTGATCGCCGGCTCCCGGCTGGCGAGGGAGAGGGCCAGGCCGCCACCCATGCAGAAGCCCACCACTCCCACGGTCGGGCTGGTGACCCGCGGGCTGTCGAGCAGGTGGCGGACCGCCGCCGAGAGATCAGCTGTGGCGCCGGCGATGTCAAGGTTCATCGCCTGCTTGCGCGCCTCGTCCGGCTCGGTGGTCGCGTGGCCGTGGTAAAGGTCCGGCGCCAGGGCGGTGAACCCCTCGGCGGCGAAGCGATCGCAGACCCGCTTGATGTGATCCACCAGGCCCCACCACTCCTGGATGACCACCACCCCGGGACCGCGCCCCGAGGCGCGGACGGCCAGGTAGCCCTGGTCGCGGTGGCCGTCGTCACCGAACTCGATCATCTCGCCCATCTCAACCGGTCCTCCCTGCTAGGCAGACGCTGTGGCGTGCTCCTTGGAGTGCGCAGCGATGATGGTCTGGGCAACGTGCGCGGGCACCTCCTCGTAGTGCGCCGGCGCCATGGTGTAGCGGCCTCGGCCCTGGGTGAGGGCGCGCAACTCGGTGGGGAAGCTGTGCATCTCCGCCTGCGGCACCTGGGCGCTCACCTCGGCGCGTCCGTCGCCCAGCGGGTTCATGCCGGCCACCCGGCCTCTCTTGCCGTTGAACAGGCTCATCACGTCGCCCATGAACCGCTCGGCGACGACGACGCGGACCTCCATGATCGGCTCGAGGAGAACGGGGTTCGCCTTCTGGACCGCCTCGCGCATCGCCATCGCGCCGGCGATCTGGAACGCGATGTCCTTGCCATCGACGGCGTGCGTGGAGCCGTCGACCAGACGCACCTTGACGTCCACGATGGGGTTGCCGCTGACGGCGCCCTGCTCCATGGTCTGGCGCACGCCCTTCTCGACCGAGGGCCGGAACTGGTGCGGGATCGACCCCCCGAAGATCTTGTCCTCCCACACGAATCCACCACCGCGCGGCAGTGGCTCGATCTCGATGGTGCAGTCGCCGTACAGCCCGGCGCCCCCGCTCTGCTTCTTGTACTTGTGGGCCACGCGGGCGGTGCCGCTGATCGTCTCGCGGTAGGGAATGCGCGGCGCCGCCAGCATCGCGTCGACGCCGTACTTGCGCTTGATGCGCTCCAGCGCGACATCGAGGTGCACGTCGCCGAGGCCGTGCACCATCACCTCGCCGGTCACCGGGTCGCGGTCGGTCGAGAATGCCGGGTCCTCCTCGGCCAGCCGCGACAGCGACGACATGATCTTGTCCTCGTCACCCTTGGTCCTGGCGCTGATGGCGGCGCTGTACGAGGATGCCGGGATGTTCATGGGCGGCAGGGTGAGCACCTCGCCACGCACGCCGAGCGCGTCCCCGGTGCGCGCGTGGGGCAGCTTGGTCACCACGCCGATGTCGCCCGCGCCGACCTCGGTGGCGTTGACCAGCGTTTTGCCCATCGGCCGCGCCAACTGGGCGAAGCGCTCCTCGACATCCTGCTGGACGTCGTAGGGGTGCGTGTCCGCGCGCATGGTGCCCCGCAGCACCTTGAAATAGGACACCTTGCCGAACGTGTCGACGGTGGTCTTGAAGACGTGCGCGACGAGCGGTCCGGCGGGGTCGCAGGCGATCTCCACCGCCTCGCCGCTCGATGTCTGGCCGCGGTGCACCTGCTCTGACGGTCCGGGCATGTAGCGCACGATCGCGTCGAGGACCAGGGCGGCGCCGCGTTCGTCGGCCGCCGCCGAGCACACGATCGGCACCAGCGTGCCGCGCAGGGCGGCCGTGTGCAGCGCCCCGCGCACCTCGTCGTCGCTGAGCTCGGTGCCGCCAAGGTACTTCTCGATCAGGGTGTCGTCGGTCTCGGCGGCGGCGTCGACGAGCGCCGCGTGGGCGCGCTCCGCCTCCTCGCGCATCTCCGCGGGGAGATCTGCATTGCGGGCCCGTCCGCCGGCCTCGAACTCGTGCGCGCTGTCGTTGACGAGGTCGATGTAGCCACGGAAGTCGCCGGCGCTGCCGATGGGGACGGCGACGGCGATCGGCTTGCGATCGAAGGCCTCGCGGAGCGCGTCCACGGTGACCTCGTAGGCTGCGTTGTCCTTGTCCATCTTGTTGACGACAATCAGGGTGGGCAGATGGCGTTCCGCCAGCATCTCCCAGGCGAGCTCGGCGCCGACCGGCACGCTGCCGCCGGCGCCCACCACCAGGACCACGGCGTCGGCGGCGGTCATCGCGGACGCCATCTCACCGGCGAAGTCCTGGAAGCCGGGCACGTCGATCAGGTTGACCCGGTGACCATCCCAGTCGAGGTGCGCGACCGCCGCGTTGATGGTCATCGACCGCCGCTGCTCCTCGGGTTCGTGGTCGAGGATCGACGTCCCCTGGTCGGTCGAGCCCATGCGTGGGGTGGCGCCGGCGGTGTGCAGCAGTGCCTCGCAGAGGGTTGTCTTGCCCTCGTGGCTGTGACCGACCACGGCGATGGTCCGGATCCGATCGGGAGTGGGGGTGGGCATGGGCACTCGCTCCGAGGGGGACGGTTCGGGCGGCTGGGCCGGGTAATGGTAGAGCGTGGCAACTCGGTCACAAGGCTGCTCCGACGGGGCGCTGGCGAACTGCAGAGACGCCGGCGCGGCGGTGTACCCTAGCTGGACGGTCGGCAGTCAGGATGGAGGATGGATGCGGTGATGCGCAGGAGATCCGGCGACCGCATCGTGGCTCTCTGCGCGGTGGCTCTCCTCGGCTCACTGGCCCTGGTACCAACCCAGACGCTCGCCGGCGGTTCACACGGTGCGAACAGCGCATCGACGCATGGTCAGCAAGGGTCCATTCACCGCGGTGATGGCGACGACAAGGGTGGCCGCCACGATGAGGGCACGGGCGACCACGGATCGAATGGCGTCGCCGGCTGCGATGACCGGGGCGACGACGGCGCCGGCAGTTGCGGTGGCCGGTCACGCCCGGTGGCTGGCGCCGAGGGCGGCCTCGCCACCGGGCCGGGAGCGTCCGCCTCGGGCCCCGCCGGGAGGCGCGCGGCAGCCTCCGCCACCACGGCGCCGGTCCCCGCAGCCCCCAGTTCGGCAACCGCGTCCCCGAGCAGCGCTGCGGGTGCCGCCGCGCGGGTCGCGGCCCCGGCCGGCAGCGTCGCGCCGGTCCAGGGTGTGGGCCCGCCGGGAGTGCCGGTGCACACCGCCCGCCCGCCCGCGGCCAACCCTGGCGGCGTCCGGGCGCCGCTTGCGACGCCGAGCGCGCCGGCGCCCCGACCGGTGCTCGGACCGGTCCCCGTGCTGGTGCCGAGCATCGGCGTGACGGTGTCGCCCGCCACCTCGTCGGCGGCGTGGGAA
>DATBEL010000074.1:0-19159 GCA_036276135.1 Candidatus Dormiibacterota bacterium | reverse complement strand
GGCCTCGACGTCACTCAAGCGATCCTCGAGGAAGGCCGCCGCCAGACCGGCGAGCAACGCTGGTCCCCGCCAGCCCTGCTGAACGACCGCGTGGCCCGCGGCGAGCTGGGCCGCAAGAACGGCCAAGGCTTCACCGTCCCAGGCTGACCCAGAGGGCCCGGGAGGGCGCAGCCGAGTGGATCAAAGCGCCCGGGCGGGGCCTTAACCTTTCCAATTGACCCAGGAAGCCTGGCCAGCGGCGGAGGCACAGGTACCGGAGGGAATGTGCCGAGCAGCGGAGAGATCCGCCCGCGGAGCGGGCGAGCTCGGAGCGCCCGCGAGGCTTTGACCGAAGGTGCCTGTGCCTCCGCCGCTGGCCGGCCGTTCCCTGTCGCTCACCCCTTCTGCCGGCAACTCCGACAGGTCCCCTCAATGGTCAAGTCGACGCTGCGCACCTGGAACCCGTGCTGCCGCGCCACCCTGCCGGGAAAGTCGTCGAGGAAGTCGCTGGGAAGGTTCTCGATGCCCCCGCAGGCCCGGCAGACGAGGTGGTAGTGCCGTTCCGGTGCGCCGGCGAGCTCGAAGTGGGCGCTGTCGCCGAAGCGCGTCTGCTGGACGATGCCGGCGTCGCAGAGCTGGTCGAGGACGCGGTACGCGGTGGAGCGGTTGAAGGACGGATGGCGGGAAGCCGCGGCGCGCCAGATGTCGTCGGCCGTGAGGTGGCGGTGGCCGTCGCCGTCACCGAGGAGGTCGAGCACGGTTTGACGTTGCGGCGTGCTGCGCAGCCCGGCGCGGCGCAGCAGGGAGTGGGACGTGGGCGTCGCGGTCACGATCGCTTCGATCATCGCATCGCCATGGCGAACGTGGTCCTCAGCCGGTGAGGCCGAAATGCTCGAGGACGTCGGCGACGCCGGCCTGGTCGGGCGGAGCGCAGGTGGCGTCGGCGGCGGCGAGCACCTCGGCGCGGGCGCGACGCACGGCGACACCGCATCCGGCCGCCTGCAGCATCTCGACGTCGTTGGGGGCGTCGCCGACGGCGACGGCGTCGGCCAGCGACAGGCCTGCCCGCCGGCAGACGAGCTCGGTGGCGGTTGCCTTGTTGACCAGCGGGCTGCTCATCTCGACGAACTGCTCCATGGAGCGCGTCACCCGCGCGCGTTCGCCGAACTCGGCGCTCATGGCGGCGATGCATGCCTCCACCACCGCCCGGTCCTCGCTCACGCAGACGATCTTGGTGCTGCCGCCGCTGACGGCCGCGGCGAGGTCGTCGACGTACCGGATCGGCACCCCCGCGATGCGGGCGTAGAAGTGCGCCTCGGGGCGATCCTGCTCGCAGAGCAGCTCGTCGTCCACGTACGCCTGCCGGTGCCAGTCGTGGGCACGCGCGATCTCGATGGCACGCACGGCCACGCCGGGCGGGAGGTCCTCCTCGGCGAGGATGTCCCCCGGTTGCTCGCCGTTCGGCAGCTCGCGGACCAGCGCACCCTGGTAGCACACCAGCGGCTGCGTGATCCCCAGCTGGCGGGCCCAGGGAAGGACGGAGCGGTACATCCTGCCGGTGGCGAGGATCACCGGCAGCCGTCGCGCCGTGGCGGCGACCGCGGCGGCGGTGCGCGGATGCAGTCTGAGGTCCTGGTCGATGAGGGTCCCGTCCACGTCGAGGACCACGAGCCTGGGCACGAAGTCGGTGGCGTACTCGCTGATGGACGGAGGGACACGCGTGGCCGGCGACGCCAGCGGACCCCGCTGCGCAGCGCTCACGGCACGGGCGGCAGCGCGCCCGCCTGCCATGCCTGTGGGTTGACACAGTTGGGGGGGACGCGACCGTCGAGCGCGGCCACGGTGTTCTGTGCGGTGAGCTTGGCCATCGCCGCTCGCGTCGTGGTGGTGGCGCTGCCCAGGTGTGGCGACAGCACCACGTTGGCGCAGTCGCGAAGCCCGTGCGCCAGGTCCGGCTCGCGCTCGTACACGTCGAGGCCGGCGCCTGCGATCCATCCCTTGCGCAGGGCGCGCACCAGGGCAGGCTCGTCGATGACCGGGCCGCGCGAGGTGTTGACCAGCACGGCGGTCGGCTTCATCGCTCGCAGGGAGGTCTCGTTGATGAGGTGATGGGTGGTCTCGGTGAGCGGCACGTGCAGCGAGATCACGTCAGCGGATGAGAGGAGTTGGTCCAGCGGCAACTCGGTCGTCCTGCCGCGCAGGTCCTCGTCGATGGTCACCTCGACGTCGGTCGCGTAGGCCACCCGCATGCCGAAGGCAAGAGCGCGACGCGCGACCGCCTGGCCGATGCGCCCGAACCCCACCACTCCGAGAACGGCACCGTCGAGCTCAAGTCCCAGCATGTAGTCGGGCGCCCACCCGGTGAACTCACCGGCGCGCATGGCCCGGTCCCCTTCGCAGAGGCGGCGCGCCGCGGCCAGCATCAGTCCCACCGCGCAGTCGGCGGTGGCGTTGGTGAGCACCCCCGGGGTGTTGGTGATGGCGACGCCACGAGCTGTGGCCGCGGCCACGTCGACGTTGTTGTAGCCCACCGCGTAGAGCGCGACGCAGCGCAGTCGCGGCAGCCCGGCGTCGATGAGGTCCGCGGTGACCGGGTCGCGCAGTTGTGGGCAGAGGACGTCGACCGGCTTGGCGCGGAGGCGGGCGGCAAGCTCGGCGGTGGGCAGGATCTGCCCGACGACGGCGACCGATGCCCGGGGTCGCACCAGCTCGTCGAACGGAGACGGCAGGGGCAGCGTGCAGAGGACGTCGGCCATCGGATCGATCTTAGGGACCGGCGACCGGAGTCGGCGGACAGCGATCGTCGGCTACACTTGACCCTGTCTTGCGTTCAACTTTTCGTGCGCGGTCGCACAGACCGCAGGTCGCAAGGCCCCGCCCCGCCTCAGCAAGCGTGGACGACGAGGCCGCGACAGAACCGGTTCAGCAGTCCGCTCCCTTCGATCGGCTGGGGCTCAGCGCTGCCATGCTGACGACGGTCGGCGAGATGGGTTTCACCCTCGCCACGCCCATCCAGGCGGGCGCCATTCCGCTGGCATTGCAGGGTCGCGATGTCATCGGGCAGGCCCACACCGGCAGCGGCAAGACCGCGGCGTTCGGCATTCCCATCATCGAGCAGCTCGACCCGCGCAACGGCCCGGTGCAGGCGCTGATCCTCTGCCCGACGCGCGAGCTTGCCGTCCAGGTCGAGGAGGAGATCACCGCGCTGGCGGTCCGTCACGGCATCAAGTCCGTGGCCATCTACGGCGGTGACTCGATGGCGCGGCAGCTCGACGCACTCCGGTCCGGCGCCCACATCGTCGTGGCCACACCGGGGCGGCTCGGCGACCACATCCAGCGCCGGTCCCTGACTCTCGAGAAGGTTCGATTCGCGGTGCTCGACGAGGCCGACCGGATGCTCGACATGGGCTTCGCCCCCGACGTCGAGAAGATCCTGCGCCAGTGCCCCACCGATCGTCAGACGATGCTGTTCAGCGCCACCATGCCCGAGTGGGTCCGGCGCCTGGCGATGCGCCACATGCGCGAGCCGGTGACGGTGGCGATCAGCACCCGCCCCGAGATCGTCGCCGGCGTGCGCCAGCTGTACGTGCAGACGACCTGGGCCGACAAGGTCGACGTGATGATGCGCATCCTCGATCAGCCGGACGTGGTGATGTCGCTGATCTTCGTCGAGACCAAGCGAACGGCCGACCTGCTCCAGGCGCAGCTGGAACGGCGCGGCCAGAGCGTCGGCCTGCTGCACGGCGACCTCACCCAGAAGGAGCGCAACGCCGCCATGGCCGCGTTCGTCGCCACCCACGTGAAGCACCTCATCGCCACCAACGTCGCCGCCCGCGGCCTCGACATCGACGACATCTCGCACGTCATCAACTACGACGTGCCCACCACCCCCGACGAGTACCTGCACCGCGTCGGCCGCACCGCCCGCGCGGGACGCACGGGTGTGGCGATCACCCTGATCACGCCGAGCGAGATCCTCAAGCTGCGCGACGTCGAGAAGCACGCGCGCACCACCATCCTGCCGGCCACCCTCGACGATTTCCCCGTGGTGGCGCCGGCATCCGCGCCGGGCTGAGGCACCGCGTGGCCGCCCTCGCCTTCCACGACACCGGCGAAGGCCCGGTGCTCCTCATGCTCCATGCCTTCCCGCTCGAGGCCTCGATGTGGGACGCGCAGGTGGCGGCGCTGAGCGGGCGGTATCGCTGCCTGCGTCCCGATTTCTGGGGGTGCGGCGCGTCGCCGCCGCCGGCGGGCCAGGTGACCATCGACGGCTACGCCGCGACCCTCCTGGAGGAGCTCGACCGCATCGGTGTCAGCGAGTTCGCGGTGTGCGGCCTCTCGATGGGCGGCTACGCGGCGTTCGCCCTGCTGCGCGCCGCGCGCGACAGGGTCACCGCGTTGGTTCTCAGCAACACGCGCGCCGCTGCCGACGACGACCCGGCGCGCGCAGCGCGCATGAAGATGGCCGATGACGTCCGCGCCGGCGGCGTCGAGGCAATCGTCGAGCCGATGACCGAGCGCCTGCTCTGCCGTCGTTGCCGCGAGGAGGCGCACATCGCCGACCCGGTTCGCGGGCGCATCAGGATGTGCACCGACGTCGGCGTCATCGCCGCCATCGAGGCGATCGCCGGCCGCCCCGACAGCATCCCCCTGCTCGGGGAGATCACCGTGCCCACCCTGGTCGTGTGCGGAACCGATGACGTCATCGTGCCGCTCCCCGAGTCGCGCGCGATGGCGGCTGCCATCCGCGGCGCGGAGTTGCACGCGTTCGAGGGCGGTGCGCACCTCGTCAACCTCGAACAGCCCCAGGCCTACACCTCAGCGCTGGGCCATTTCCTCGACGGGGCGTTGCCCGTCTGATCGGTCGGGGCAGGCAACCGGCGGGGCGGCCGCGCCGGTCAGAACATGTAGGTGAGCCATGGCCGGGGCTGCCACGCGAACATCGCGCTGGCGCGACGCACAGCTCCCGGTGAGACCTCCTCGACGAGGCCGGCCGCGAAGAGCGCGGCGACGCTGACGTCGCCGAGGATCAGCGAGCCCAGCGACGGCGCATCGAGGACGATCTCAGCCTGCACGTCGGTTCGCGCCGCCACGGCGCCTTCGAGGCCGCCCTCGAGGCGATAACGGCCGGCGATGTCAGGGCAGGTGTCGTCGCGCACCTCGACGATCAACGTGTCCTCGCGCGAGTAGCGGCGTGCCTGCAGCGTCGCGACCACGTCGACGACGCGGAGGTGGAGGTCGTCGCGAGGCAGCACGCGCAGCCGGCGTGGATCGACGAGCAGATGCTGGATGGGGTCGTCGAGCCAGAAACGGTCCATCTCCAGGTGCTCGCAGAGGTCGAGCCGAAGCAGGTGCTGCCAGAGAGCCAGATGCGCAACCCGGTTGAGAGCGCAGAACTGGAGCACGTGGACGATGCCGTCGGCCACCTCGTCGCGCCAGCGGATCTCCTGCCGGTAATTGACGAAACCGTCAGCAACCCCGGCGCTGTCCTCGTGCACCACCACCTGCACGATGCCCTGGCCGGCGGCACGGCCGTCCGGATCGGCGAGGTGCAGGCGCCAGCGCGGCTGTGGGCGGGTGATCCCGCCCACCCGCTGCGTCTGCCGGCTCTCCACGTCAAGCCAGGTCGGCAGCGCCTCGTCGACCGACATGCTGCGCAGGCGTCCGCTGTCCGCGACGGGGTCGCGGAACTCCGCGTGCGCCGTCTGAACCTCGAGGGTGCCGGCGTAGCTGGCGACGCCATATCCGAAGCGACGGTAGATCGAGCTCTCTGTGGCGCCCAGCCCGAGCAGAGGTACGCCGCGTTCGTGGGCGTCGGCCAGCAGCCGGTCCATCAAGGCGCGCAGCACGCCGCGCCGCCGAGCCACCGGTGCGACGACGACCACGGTGACGCCGTCCATCCTCACCCGGGCGCCGCCCGGCACGGTCAGGTGCAGGTCGGTGATCGCCGCGGTTCCGGCATCCATGCCGTCGATGCGAGCCAGCGTGGATCGCGCCAGCACGTCCTTGACCGCGGCGTGGGCAGGAGTGATCGGCTGGCCGAAGAAGCGGCGCATCGTGGCCACGAAGCCGTCGAGGTCGGCGCGCTCGACGTTGACGAGCTCGATGTCACTCATGGCCGCCGATGATATTCGGCAGCCCGATGGTCGCCGGCCTCAGACGCCGACCGGGACCGCCTCGGTGGCCACGCCGGCGGGCATCATGCAGAAACCCTCGTAGTCGATCGGCTCCGTGATCGTGGGGTTCTCGCCGCACACCGGGCAGTTGGGATCGCGTGGCACGCGGTACTCGCGGAAGTGCATGTCGAGCGCGTCGATGAAGAGCAAGCGGCCGGCCAGAGTCTCGCCGATGCCGATGATCAGCTTCACCACCTCGGTGGCCTGCAGGATGCCAACGATGCCCGGCAGCACACCGAGCACGCCCGCCTCGGCGCAGGACGGGGCCTCCTCGGGCGGTGGCGGCGACGGGTACCGGCAGCGATAGCAGGGGGACGCGAACGGGATCACCGTGGTCACCTGGCCCTCGAAGCGGAAGATGCCGCCGTCGACCAGCGGCTTGCGCGCGAAGAGGGCGACGTCGTTGGCGAGGTACCGGGTCGGGAAGTTGTCGCAGCCGTTGACGATGATGTCGTACTGCTCGAAGAGCCGCTGCGCGTTGCCGCTGTCGAGCATCTCGTCGTGCTGTACGACCCGCACGTCGGCGTTGAGCGCCTCGATGGCGATGCGCGCCGACTCCGTCTTCTTCATGCCGACGCGGTCGCGCGTGTGGATGACCTGGCGCTGCAGGTTGGAGTCGTCCACCACGTCGAAGTCGACCAGCCCGATGGTGCCCACGCCCGCCGCCGCCAGGTACAGGGCGGCAGGCGAGCCCAGTCCGCCGGCACCGATCAGAAGCACCCTGGCGTCGAGCAGCTTCTGCTGCCCCTCCTCACCCACCTCGGGAATGAGCAGGTGGCGGCTGTAGCGGCGCTTCTGGTCGGCGGTGAGCACCCGCGGCACGTCGAAGTCGAAGCCCGCCTGCTTCCAGCCGTTGAAGCCGCCGCTCATCGACGTGACATCGGTGTAGCCGAGCTCGTGGAGCGCGCGGGCCGCGAGCAGCGAGCGCGTGCCGCCGGCGCAGTACAGCGTGATCGGCGTCCCCTTGCCGGGAACGCGGTCCTCGACCTGGAGCTCGATGTAGCCCTTGCTGAGGTGCAGGGCGCCGGGCACATGGCCCTCCTCGAACTCGTCGCGCTCGCGCACGTCGATGAGCGTCCGCGAGCCTGCGTGCGCGGCCACCTGCTGCGGGGTCACCTCGCGGATGACGCGACGGGCGTCGTCGAGCAGGTCACGGGAGCTGGGCATGCCACGATGGTACCCAATACCCGACCGTTCCAGTCGTCTTTTGCCCCGGCCTAGACTGCGCCGCACGTGATTGCACTCGCCGACCTGCTCTCCGCGGCCGGCCTCCCACCCACGGACGGCCTGCCCGGTGTCGGCATCGGCGGGATCGCGGCCGACTCGCGCGAGGTGGCGCCGGGGACGCTCTTCGTCGCCGTGAGCGGCCGGCGGGAGGACGGGCACAGCCACGTGGCGGCCGCGGTCGGCGCGGGGGCGGTCGCCGTGGTCGCGGAACGCCCGCCATCGCCGCCGACCGGTGTTCCTGTCGTTCTTGTCGAGAACTCGCGGGTCGCGCTGAGCGCGCTGGCCGCGGCCTGGTACCAGCACCCGTCGGCGTCGATGACCGTCGCCGGCGTCACCGGCACCGACGGCAAGACGACGACGGCGACGATGCTCTGGGCGGCGTGGCGCGCCGCCGGGCTGCACGCCGGGCTGATCTCGACGGTCGACTTCCGCGACGGGGAGGTGGTCGTCCCCAACACCACGCGGCTCACCACCATGGAGGCGGTGCCGACGCAGCGCCGGCTCGCCGAGCTGCGCGACAGTGGCTGCTCTCACGTCGTCGTGGAGACGTCGTCGCACGCGCTCGAGATGCACCGCGTCGACGACGTCGCGTACCGGCTCGCGGTGTACACACGGATCACCTCCGAGCACCTCGACGTCCACGGCGACCGCGAGGGCTACCTGGCCGCCAAGGCACGCCTGCTCACACTGGTCGCGCAGCGGCCTGACGGGGTCGCCGTCCTCGATCGCGACGACGACTTCGCCTATCCGCGACTGTCGAGCATCCCGGTGGCCGCGGTGCTCACCTACAGCGCGATGGGCGGCTCCGCGGACCTGGTTGCGCAGGACGTGGTCGCCGACTCGCGGGGCGTGCGCCTGCGCGCGCTCACCCCCTGGGGCGAGGCGCAGCTCGACCTCCAGCTGGCGGGGCGCTTCAACGCGGCCAACGCGCTGGCGGCGCTCGGCGCCGCGTGCAGCAGCGGTGCTCCCTTCGATGCCGCCGTCGCCGGCATCACCGGCCTGCCTCGTGTGCACGGCCGCATGGAGCGCGTCGACGCCGGCCAGCCGTTCGGCGTGGTCATCGACTACGCGCACACCGCCGCGTCACTGGAGAACGTGCTCACCGAGCTGCGTGCTGCCACCGACG
The DNA here is from genome assembly GCA_036276135.1 of Candidatus Dormiibacterota bacterium. Lineage (GTDB taxonomy): Bacteria > Chloroflexota > Dormibacteria > Aeolococcales > Aeolococcaceae > Aeolococcus. The sequence continues at coordinate 10,651 of DATBEL010000074.1, read as the reverse complement.
GGCATCTCTGGGTGGTGTTCGGGTCGGCGGGTGAGCGCGACGTCGAGAAACGCGCGGCGATGGGTGAGGTCGCCGGGCGGCTCGCCGACGTCATCGTGGTCACCGACGAGGACCCGCGCGGCGAGGACCGCGACGCCATCTGCGAGCAGATCGCCGCGGGTGCGGAGCGCGCCGGCGCCCGGCGCGGTGACGGGCTGCACGTCATCCCGGATCGATCAGCCGCGGTCGCGTTCGCGGTCAACGGGGCCCGGACCGGCGACATGCTCCTCTTCGCCGGCAAAGGGCATGAGAGCTCGATCGTCACCGCGAGCGGCAGCGTGCCGTGGGATGAGCGAGCCGCTGTCGAGGCGGCCCTGGCCGAACGCGGGCTCCCTTGAGCCGCGCGCTCAAGCGGTGGCAGGCAGCTTCTCGACCCTGAGGATGCCCGGCCCGACAGCGGCGGCGCCCGCCTCAACGCCGGTCAGACGAGCAGCCGCCGCGGGCGCGTCGGCCACCAGCGCCCAGAGCGACGCGCCGTCGCGCAGCAGCGGCATGGCCAGCTCGACGAGCAGTGGCGGGGGCGCCGCGGCGCGGGAGACCACCGCGTCGTACCCCGCATGGTGTTCGCGGTCGTGGCCCATCTCCTCGGCGCGGCGGGCCGCGACGGTGACGTTGTCGAGGTCGAGCAGCCCGGCGACGTGCACCAGGAACCCCGCCTTGCGCCTGTCGGCCTCCACCAGCGTGACAGCCAGGTCCGTCCGCATGACCGCGACGACCAGGCCGGGGAGGCCACCCCCCGAGCCGATGTCGATCACGCGCCACCGCGCAACCGGCGCCATCGCCTCCAGCAGCGCCAGCGACTCGTCGACGTGACGCTCCCATGCCCTGTCGCGGGGCACCGCCGTCAGGTTGAGCCGCCGGTTCCAGGTCTCCAGCTCGTCGAGGTGTCGTTCGAGCTGGCTGCGCTGGGCGGCGGTCGGCATGAGCCGGGTCATCGCAGGCACCGTAGCCGAGGCGCGACCGCGGTCACAGGCCCATTGAGGACTCGCGCGACGGAGCCCCCTCTGCCATGATGATGCGACCTGCAGGACGCTCAAGCGGAGACCACGATGCCCAACCTGGAGACGTGCCCCCGCTGCCGCGCCGAGCGGTTGGCCGTCGTCTACTTCGACGCCAACGGCGAGCCCATCGGCGGTCACATCCAGTGCCCCGACTGCGGGCCGCGTCACTCTGAAGAGCTGACCTTCGATGCCTCGGTCCGGGACACGCTCCTGGAGCGCGAAGCCTCCTAAAGCGACCGGTCGGCGCAATCGACCAAACATCACACCGCCGCGCAACGGTCCGATGACGGCGCTGTGACATCGGCGGGGTCGGATCGTATGGGCTGGCAGTGTGCCAGGCGTGCACCTCACGGTTCGTCGCCGCACGCTCATCGCCGGGACCGTCTGCGCCGCCCTGACCGGGATCGCGCTGCCGGCCCGCGCGGACAGCACGCCAAGCGTGGCTCAGGCGCAGCAGAACCTCGCCACCGCCCAGGCGCGAGCGCAGCAGGCGGGCACCGCCTTCGGGGCCGCGCAGCAACAGCTCGCCGGGGCGCAGCAGCAGCTGGCGGCGATCCAGGCACGGGTGGTCACCCTCGACCGTGCCGTGACCGCCGACACCGCTCGGGTGGCAGCCCTCGATCAGCAGGTCACTGACGACAAGACCAGTCTCGCTGCGTACGTGCGCACCATCTACAAGTCGGGTGGATCGGAGGGGGCGATCGCCTACATCATCGCGTCGGGCAACCTCGGCGACGCCATCCAGCGGGTCGCCGAGCTCAGCCGGGTGAACCAGGCGGGCAAGATCCTGCTGGCCCGCATCGCCAGCGCGCAGGCGGCGGCCACCCAGGCGCTGACGGACGCCACCACCGCGAGACAGCAGGCCCAGGTGGCCAGCGAGCAGGCGGCCACCGCCGAGGCCGTCGTCGCGGTGGAGGACGCACAGCTGCAGACGGCGGCCGTCGCCGCCAGCCAGTACGTCAACACAGCTCAGAACCAGCTCACCTCCGCGCAGCAGGCGGCCGCCAAGGTGGCCGCAGCGGCGGCGGCAAGAGCGGCCGCATCGGCGGCCGCGCTACGGGCGGCGCAGCTGGCAGCCCAGCTGGCAGCCCAGAGCAGCGGAACCGTCTTCACACCGGTGACGGGGTCGAGCTTCACCATCGACACCGACCTGACCAGGCCGTCGGGCGAGACCGCCGCCAAGCTCGACGCCTTCCTCAGCGGCACCGCCCTCGCCGGGCTCGGCGGCAGCTTCATCACCGCGGAGCGCACCTACCACGTCAGCGCCCGCTACTTCACGGCTCACGCGATCCTCGAGTCAGCCTGGGGAACCAGCGCCATCGCGCAGGACAAGCACAACCTGTTCGGCTACGGGGCCAACGACGCCAATCCCTACGGTGACGCGGTGACCTTCCCCAGCTTCAACGCCTGCATCCAGTACGTGGCCAACAAGGTCGCCACCAACTACCTGTCACCGAGCGGAGCCTTCTACCACGGACCCACGCTTCGTGGGATGAACGTCGACTACGCAACCGACCCGCTGTGGGCGAGCAGCATCGCGCGCATCGCCAACACCATCCCGGACTGAGGCGCCCACCGCGGCCTAGACTGCAGCGCCGTGCAGCATCCCGTCGGCACCCACGCGCTGCTCGCCGACGGGCGCACCGCTGCGCTGGTGGACCCGGACGGCAACATCGCATGGCTGCCCTGGCCGCGCATCGACTCGCCACCGTGCCTGCTGTCGATCCTCGACGACGTCGTCGGCGGCAGGTTCAGTGTGGCGCCGGCCGATCCCACCGCCACGGTCATCGAGCGCGTCTACGAGCCGGGGAGCCTGGTGCTGCGCACCGTGTGGAGCACCGACCGCGGCGCGCTCACCGTGCACGAGGCGCTGGCCTGGGACGGCCCGCCACGCCTGCTTCGCGTGCTGCGCGCGCGCGGCGTGGTCGACGTCGTCGTGCAGCTGTCCCTGGCGCCCAACGCGGCGCGGGCGCGCGCGTACGCGACAGCAGAGGACAGCACGCTGTCGGTTCGCGGTGGCGGCCTTGACGTGGTGGTGCACGCGCCCGGTGAGTGGACGGTGGACGGCAACGGGGTGGCCGCGTGCCGGTTCACCGTGGACTCCGCGGGCGGCACGGTGGTCCTCTCCGACGCAGGCGTGGGGCGCGTGTCACCGGCGCTCGATGGCACGCGCGCCCACTTCGCCAGCATGGTGCCCGGGCCGGTGGCGCTGACACCGAACGCCATGGCGTCGACCGTGCTCGGTGACACCATTGGGCGACAGCTCCTCCGCCACTCGTCTGCCGTGCTCACCGGTCTGCGCCAGCGCGGCGGTGGCATCGTCGCCGCGCCGACCACCTCGCTGCCGCAGTGGCCGGGGAGCGCCCGCACCTGGGACTACCGGTACAGCTGGCTGCGCGACACCGCGCTGGCCGGGATGGCCATGCTCCGTGCCGGCCTGCTCCACGACGCCGCGGGGCTCGGTGATTTCCTCGGAGAGGCCACGGCGTCGCTGCCACCGGCGACGCTGCTCCGCGTCGACGGCTCGGCGCCCCCGCGCGAGGAGACCCTCGAGCACCTGCGCGGGTACCGCGGCTCCCGCCCGGTGCGCCTCGGCAACGGTGCATCCGAGCAGCCGCAGCTCGACGTCGCCGGAGAGCTGCTCGAGTTCGCCGCGGGTCTGGCCGCACGCGAAGCACTGCCGCGCAGCTTTGGCCGGGGCGTGGTGCGCGTGGCCGACTGGACGTCCGAGCACTGGAACGATCCCGACCACGGCATCTGGGAGATCCGCGGCGCGCCCCGCCGGTACACCCATTCGCGGGTGATGGCCTGGGCCGGCCTGCGCGGCGCGGCGACGCTCGCCGACGAGGGGGTGATCGCCGGCAACGCCGATCGCTGGCGCGCCACCGCCCAGGACATCCGCGCCGAGGTGCTGCGTGGCGCCAGGCCCCTGCAGCTCACCGATGCCGGTGGTGGCGCCGATGCGGCGCTCGCCCAGGCAGTGCTGTTGGGGATCTTCGACCCCGGCGACCCGAGGGCGGCTGCGACGCTGGAGTCCATCACCACCGACCTCGAGCGCGGCGGGCTCATCGACCGCCACGACCCGGGGCAGGACCCGTCGACGGATCCCTGTGCCCCGTTCGTGTTTCCCACCTTCTGGGTGGCGGAGGCGCAGGCCTGCATCGGCCGCGACGGCTCGCGACATTTCGCCGCCGCAGCGTCAGCGCGCGGTTCGCTCGACCTCTTCGGCGAGGTCGCTGACCCGGCCGACAACTCGCCGCTCGGCAACTACCCGCAGGTGCAGAGCCACGCCAGCTTCCTGCTCGCCGCGACGGACCGACCACAGCGGTAGCGGCTACGTCGGGCTGACCACCCCGCTGGTCCTGACGACCTCGATGCCGCGTTGCTCGAGCTCGCCGATCACCACGTTGACACCGATGCTGTCGCTGGTCATGTGCCCGGTGACAACCAGGGTGTCGTCCTCGTCGGCCACCGCGCGCAAGCGTTGCAGCTCGCCCTCGTCGCAGTGCATGGCGAAGATGGTGTCGACACCGATCCTGAAGTACTCGTTGAAGACCGGGAAGCCGCCGTTGATGCCGCCCGCGATGGCCACGGTCCACCGTCCCAGCCGGTTCGAGGTGGAGCCGACCCACGCCTGCGGTTGGGCATGCCCGCGACCGTACTCGGGAAACGTCTCGTCCATCCACTCGATGGCGTCGCCGACGGTTGCGTCGGCGGACGCGTGGGCGCGCAGGACGTCGACGATCGCCCCACGGGTGATGATGTCGCAGGCCAGGTGCACGTTGCAGAGGGGCATGCCGATCAGCCGCGCACCGTCGACGATGGCGTTGACGTTGCTCATGTGCAGGGCACGTTCGACTGCCTCGAGCCGCGCCGTGACGGCCAGCTCCGCGGTCTCGCGGGGAATGCCCTCGGCGCTCATCTGGTCGACCTGGCGGTGGACCACCTCGGCGATCCCGGTTCGCGCGCGGTCGCCGAGGGGGTGATGCGCGATCACCGCGTCGAAGCCGTTCTGCTGCGCCCAGACAACCTCGGCGAGGCTGATGTCGACGCCAAAGAGCACCCTGTGCACGTCGACGGCGGATTCGACGTACACCTGCGAGTCGGCGGGCACCGAGTCACAACCCGCCAGGCGTGCGGACCAATCGAGGATGTCCTGCAGGTTCACGCCGCGATTCTAGGGATCGTCACCCGGCGCGTCCGGTCAGCCGCATCGACTGGCATCGGCGGTGGAGCCGGGTCGGTGGAAACCGACGCGCACACCGTCCGGCTTCACCGACACACACTCCAACGCCTGCGACAGCGTCAGCAGGATCGGGTTGGCGGCGAAGAGCCTGGCGAAGTTGATCGTCGTCGACGGAGCCGGGTCGAGACGCTCGCCGAGCCACTGCGGCAGTCCGAGCTGACCGACGGCGAAGTCCACGGCCTGCGCGGTGATCTGCGGCGACCCACTCGGGTCGCTGAAGATCAGCTGGTTGCGGGCCACCGGGGTGACGCCGAACGGCCCCAGGCTCGACTGCGCCGACAACACCAGGAGACCATCGCGGATGCGCACCTGCGGATTGCGGAATCGGTCGGGCGAGGGGTTGCGCGCCAGCACGATGACGGTGAGGTCCTGCTCGCTGAGGGTGACCACGGCATGTTCGCCGGTGATCAGCTGAGCACCCGCGTCGCCGGCGAGCGCCGCGGCGATCAGGGCGACGTCGTTCCCGTGCGAGGTCCCGCCTGGCTGCGAACCGAGGTTGGGGTCGGCAAGCGCACGGAAGCCCTCGACGGCGGCGAAGATGGCAACGGCGGCCAGGATCACCAGGCCGAGGCAGCAGCCTCGGACCAGCCCCACCTGATCGGCGCGCGACGTCCGTGTCGCATTCATCCGCTCCCGATCATGACGGCTCCCTGGTGATCAGGCCGCGCTCGCCGGGAACCAGCGTCAGCCGGCGACGTCCCGAGAAGGCCCTGTCTCCCCAGGTCAGCTGAAACTGACGGTTGCGCAACCAGCGCTTGGAGAGATCGTGGTGATGGCGGGACGCGCGGTGCCCGGACTGTCCCGGGTAGAGGATGCCGGTGCAACCGCCGTCCCAGTTGCCGACGTCGAGCACGTGCCGCCACGACGGCGCCATCACCCGCGTGGCGAAGTCCAGCCCAGGCCGGTGAGCGGTGGCCATCACCGTGTCGACATCTCCGCCGACGCGGATGGACGGCGCATTGAGCAGGCGGCCGAGCAACGGTCGCACCGCCAGCGGATGGCGCAGACGAATGGCGTGGGCGCGGCCCCAGCGCCAGCGCCGTTGCCCGCCCAGGGTGCGCGTCAGGTCGGCGACGGCGTCCTCCAGCGCCAGCTCGGCCACCTCGGGCCAGGTCGTCTGGCCGTCGAGCAGCGAGTCGTCACCCGCCGCCCAGCTCTCCACGAGCATCGGGGTGGCCCGCCCGATGAAGTTCCCCGGGTACTCGAAGAGCGGGTGGGTGAGGGTGACCCCCGCGGCGATTCCCCAGTCGTCACCGCAGAGCGGGCGCAGGGCGTGCTCGGCGAGCCGCAGCATGAACGCCTGGTACACCGTCGGTTCGATCTTCTCGGGGGCCATGCGCCCATCCCACGCCACCAGACGCTGACGCATCGCCTCGGCTATGGGTGCACTGCAGCTCACCCCGGCGAGCAACCCGGCCACCTCGGCGGCCGGCGGGGACAGCTGGTCGAGCTGGATCGTGCGCATTCGCTCAGCGTCCATGGCCCTGCCGCGGAGCAGCTGGTGGAGGCGGCGGGCGCGGTAGCCGGCCATGTAGTCGTCGGCGATGTAGTGGGGGAAATCCTCGCCGACGATGCGGTTGTTGGCGGTGATCACCAGCCCCTCGGGCGGGTCGAGCTGCTGGGGCACCTCGTCGACGTGCAGGAATCGTCGCCAGCGCAGGTCGCCCTCCCAGCCCGGCATCGGCAGGCCGGTGGTCGCCCGGCTCCGCACCGGGACGCGGCCGTGGCAGAAGTAGCCGATGTGGCCCTCGACGTCCGCGTAGACGCAGTTCTGCGAGGGGGCGTCGAAGCCCACGAACGCGTTGCGGAAGGAGTCCCAGTCGGAGGCGCGCTGCAGCTCGAGAAGGGACTGGCTGGCGTTGGCGGGCGTCAGCGCCGTCCATTGCAGGGCAAGGCCGAGCCAGCGGCCGCTGCCGGGGTCGTCGCACCGCTCCACGACGGGACCGTGGCGGGTGATCACCACCTCCTCGACCTCGTCGGAGCCGTCCCTCACCCGGATCACCTCCCGGACGACGCGGGACGGGACCCAGCCGGTCTCGGTGCGGTAGCGCGACGCGCCGCGCGAGTCGAACTGCTCGACGATGAGGTCCTGGGCGTCGACGAATGAGTTGGTGTACCCCCAGGCGATGTGACGGTTGTGGCCGATCACGGGGAAGGGTTGGCCGGCAAACGTGACCCCTGTGCTCTCGAAGTCGTCGCCGGCGCGGATGTGGGCGGCGAACCAGATCGACGGAACGGTCGGCTCGAGGTGGGGGTCGTTGCAGAGCAGCGGTCGCCCGGCGGCGGTCAGGCTGGACGACACCGCCCAGGCGTTGCTCGCTCCCACCGAGCTGGGCAGCCAGGTGGCAGCCGCGCGATACAGGCCGAGGAGCTCGACGCCGGCGTTGGGGCCGGCCTGGCGCGCGGTGTCGGCGAGGATGGTGGGATTGCTCCGCGGGTAGACGAGGTGGAGCCGCGCCGCCACGTCGGGTCCCACGGCGGTCAAAAGCCGTAAGCGCTGCAGCTCGGCGTCCCAGTTGCAGCTCAGGCCCAGGGCCAGCAGCTTGGCGCAGGAGATGCTGTCGACCGGCTGCCACGGCTCCGGCCGCAACCGCAGCAGCGTGAACTCGATCGGCAGGCGGCGGCGTCCGCGGATCACCGCGTTCACCCCGGCCGCGTACGCGGCCAGCATGGCCAGGGTCTGACCGTCGAGCAGCTCGGCCTCCTCGGCGGCGATTCGGCGCAACCCGACCCGGCGCAGGAAGCGATCGGCCGGGAGCGCCTGCGGCCCCGCGATCTCGCTGATCCGGCCCGAGGCGACGCGACGGTTGAGGTCGAGCTGCCAGAGGCGCTCTTGGGCGTGGACCAGTCCCATCGCGAACGCCGCGTCCTCCATCGACGCGGCGTCGACGTGGGCAACACCGCGGGCGTCGCGCACCACGGCGGCCGGTGCGCGCAGGCCGTCCGCGACGAGGCGCCCGCGGCTGCGCGGCAGCGGCGCGCGCAACACGCTGAGCGCCGTCGCGGCGGCGACGGCGAGAACCGCCACCACCACGATCAGGGCGACGAGCATCCGGCTCTCCTGTGCGGAATCGGGCTGGATCGTAGCCGCTGGCAGGTTGCCACCGGCGCTCCTGCGAGTCCGTACACTCGCACGCCTGATGGGCCACCGCACCCCGCTCTACGACCGACACGTGGCCGCGGGGGCGCGGATGGTGGACTTCGCGGGCTACGACATGCCGCTCCAGTACAGCGGCATCCGCGACGAGCACATCGCGGTGCGCCAGCGCGCCGGTGTCTTCGACGTCAGCCACATGGGCGAGGTCACCGTCAGCGGTCCGGCCGCCGCCGACTTCGTCCAGCGACTGGTCACCAACGACGTCAGCCGGCTGGTGCCCAACCAGCTGCTCTACTCGGTGATGTGCAACGAGAGCGGCGGCATCGTCGACGACGTCATCGTCATGCGCGGCGCCGAGGAGAACCAGTACGTCATCGTCGTCAACGCGTCGACGCGCGAGAAGGACGTCGTCTGGATACGCGAACACTCCGGGCCCGATGTCGACATCGACGACCGCAGCGATCAGCTCGCGCTGCTCGCGGTGCAGGGGCCGCGCGCTGTCGACGTCCTCGAGCCGCTGGCGCGCATGGACGATGATGGGCCGGCGCTGCGCGAGCTGCGCCCGTTCTTTGCCACCGGGCTGTCGCTGGCGGGGGTGACCGATGCCCACTTCCAGCGCATCTCGCGCACCGGCTACACCGGTGAGGACGGCTTCGAGATCTACATCGACGCGCACCGGGCCGTGCAGGTGTGGGACGCGATCATCGAAGCCGGCGCTGGGAGCGGGTTGGTTCCCGCCGGCCTCGGCGCGCGCGACACCCTGCGGCTCGAGGCCGGGCTGCGGCTGTACGGGCAGGACATGGACGACGACACCGACCCGTACAGCTGCGGCCTCGGCTGGACTGTGAAGCTCGACAAGGGCGACTTCGTCGGCGCGGACGCCCTGCGCACCGTACGCGAATCGCCGCCCCATCGCTTCGTGGGACTCCGGCTCGGTCCGCGCACCATCGCGCGCCACGGTCAGACCGTGCTCCAGGACGGGCGGGAGGTCGGCGTGGTCACCAGCGGCACCTTCGGGTTCACCGTGGGGACCGCCGTCGCCACCGCATCGGTCGAGCCTGACTTCGACAGGGACGGCGACGTCGCCGTCGACATTCGCGGAACCGCGGCCGCGGCTGAGGTGGTGCCGTTGCCGTTTTACAAGCGTCCCAAGGGAGATGGATGAGTGCCTGACCTCAGCGAGTACCGATTTACCACGAGCCACGAATGGGTGCACGTCGAAGGCGGCGTCGCCACCGTCGGCATCAGCGACCACGCCCAGTCCGAGCTCGGCGACGTCATCTTCATCGAGCTTCCCGCCGCCGGCACAGTTCTCAAGGCAGGCGACAAGTTCGGCACCATCGAGTCGGTCAAGGCTGCCAGCGACCTCTACACCCCGGTTGGCGGCACGGTGACGGCGGTCAACGACCAGCTCTCTGAGTCACCGGAGCGCGTCAACGCCGACCCCTACGGCGAGGGGTGGATGCTCCGCCTCAACAACGTCGACGAGGCCGGCGCCGACCTTCTCGACGAGGCCGGTTACAAAGCGATCGGCGGCTGACCGCACCACGGCGCGCGGCCCTAAGCTGGCGCGATGGCCAACCGTCTCACCCAGACGCCGGCGCAGCCGGTCCCGCAGCTCCCCGGCCCGGTGCGTGCGTTGATCCCGCTGGCGGACGTCTTCATGATCGCGATGGTCTCGCGGCCGTCGACCGGCTCGCTGCGCAACACCTGGGTGACGCCCGCGACGCGCTGGCTGACCGTGGTCGCTGCTCTGCTCGCGCTCGTCGCGGTGATCACGCTGCGTCCCGGGCAGGCGTGGCTGGCGGTCATCGAGGTGGTGGTGCTGGCATTCGTCATCGCGGGTTCGGCAGCAGTCGCGGCGGTCGCCTTCTCCCAAGGCCGCGCGCTGCGCTGACGCTGGTGACAGCCTTCGAGGATGGCCCGGAAACCGCCCGCGGACGCTGGGCCTACCAGGCGCTGATCGCGATCCATCGGCTGATCCGTCGCGACCTCGCCGCCGTGGAACGGCTCGCCGCAGCCGTCCTCGACGGGCTCCCCACATCGGCGCTGCTCGACGAGCTCGCGGCGCTGAAGAGCGACAGCACCCTCTGGCAGCTGCAATTGAGCTGCCTGCGCCACTGCGGATTCGTCCACCTGCACCATCACATGGAGGACATCGATTTCTTCGCAGAGCTCGAGGAGACCAACCCGGCGATCCGTCCGGTCGTGCAGAGGCTGCGGGCCGAGCACGTTGCGATATCCGACCTGCTCGACGCCGTCGAGGCT
>DATBEL010000073.1:0-2662 GCA_036276135.1 Candidatus Dormiibacterota bacterium | reverse complement strand
GTCGGATACCGGATCAGGTCGAGGCCCTCGTGCACGTCGGCGAGCCACTGCGCCTGCTCCGTGTACATCGGTGAAAGCCGTCCTTCCATTGCCGACCCCCATCACGTCCCTGAGCACAATGGTAGCGATTGGTACGATCGGGGTCTATGGAACGGTGACCGGCCCGCCCTGCGACGGGGAAACCCGGGACTCAGCCTGGGGCGAGCGTCCGCAGCCGCGCCTCGGTGACGCCCGGGCCGCCGTCGAAGAGCTGATGCAGCAGGTAGTACTCGGTGAGCGGGTGATCGTCGGTGATGATGCTGCCGGCGCCCGCGAAGCGGTCGACCTGTGCATCCTGCAGCCACGCCATCCGCTGGAGTCGGTCCGCCCAGGAACCGGCGGGCAGATATGCGGAATCAGGCGCGTCGGCGATGTCGGCAACGGCCTGCGGCGACCCGAGGAATTGGGACACGCTGGCGTCGGTCCAGGCGATCGGGTCATCCGACCCCAGCAGGTAGACGCCACCGCTTCGCGGCGTGAAGAGGACGCGAACATGTGGGAAGACGGACCTGAACGTCCGCAGATGCTCCCGGAATTGGTCCAGGTCGACGCCGAAGTACAGCCACTGCAGCATCAGGCCTCCGGGGCGGAGCGCGTGGTGCGCATCGGCGTAGAACTGCTGCGTGTAGAGAACTGAGGCGCCGGCCGCCTGGATGGGAGGCGGCGGATCAACGGTGATGAGGTCGTACCGTCGCGACGTGAGCTTGACGTAGTTGCGTCCGTCGGTGGTGATGATGCGCGCCAGCGGGCTGTGCAGGTATTGCTGCGCGTCGGCGTAGAACACAGGCATCTGCCGCGGCACCGACGGAGACAGGTCGACCGCGTCGGTGTGCAGTCCCAGTTGCAGCGCAGAGCGGAACGTCGTGCCCATGCCGAAGCAGATGTCGAGAAGGGTGGAAGCGCCGGGCCGCACGATCTTGGGGATGTATGCCATCAGCTTGGTGTCGACGCTCAGCGTCGTCATCGCGGTGCCGCTCGCATAGAGGCGCCGCTTGTAGGCTGGGCCGCCCAGAGCATCCACGGTGGACAGGCGATCCTCGGTGTGGAAGAAGGGCAGCGAGCCGGCTGCGAGGCGGTGCTCGGTGGCGGTGAGCAGCACCGGTGAGGCGGTGATCACCAGGATCAGAGGCACAGTCACGGCCGCGGCGGTGACCAGCGACAAGGTCAGTCGCCTGGCGCCTCGCACCTCGCGGCCGGCACAGATGAGCGCACCGGCGACCGCCGCATCCGCAGCGCCGAGCACGAGGATGGAGGCGTTGGTGCCAAGGCTGCCCGCCAGGATGAAGGCGGCAGCCAGCGACCCGAGGATGCACCCGAAGGTGTTCCACGCATAGAGAACACCGATGCTGTGTGATCCATCGGCGGCGTCGCGGGTCAACAGGCGCGCCGACAGGGGAAAGGCATAGCCCATGAACACCGTTGCGGGCAGGAGCATGAGGGCGCGTGCGACGTTGATCGTGGGCAGCCAGAGGGTGGCCAGCGGCACCGTCAGTACGGTGAAGACGGCGACGCCGAGAAAGGCTGCGGCGAGCGCCATCGGCGTATCGCGCTCACTGTTGCTGCGACGCCGATAGATGCCGCCGCCGGTCGCGATGCCGAGGAGATAGATGGCCAGGATGACCACGAAGTTGTAGATCTGCGATCCCGTGCCCTCCGCCAGCATGCGAGTCCAGAGAACCTCGAGCGCGAGGGCCACGAACCCGGAGACGAAGGCGGCGGCAAACAACGACCGCCGCCATCGCGGCGACAGACCGGATTGGTCGCCGCTCGCGCGCGGCGCGAGAACGTGAACCGATGCCACCGCGCGACGGCCGGACGCAAGGAACAGCGCGGTGACCCCGGCGAGCAGGTTGAGCGCCACCGCCACGTGCGTGGTCGCCGACAGTCCCAGCAATTCGATGAGCACGAAGCCCGCCACCAGCGCCCCGCCCATGGCACCGAAGGTGTTGGCGCTGTACAGCAGTCCCATGTGCGCCCCGGCGGTGCGCATCGACGTCACCAGGTGGCGGGTCAGCAGGGGCAGCGTCAGGCCCATGAGAAAGGTCACCGGGGTCACCGCCGCGAGCGTCAGCAGGAGCCGGAGCAGAGTCAGCTGGCCATCAGACGTGGTGTCGTATGCGGAGCTGTAGATGCCGGAGATGCCCTGAAAGCCGATCGGCACGAGCAGGGCGGCGGCGCCGACAGCCACCTCGACGGCGCCGTAGATGCGCAGGGGATGGCGCAGCCGGGGCGCGACCAGGCCGCCGACCAGGCCGCCGAGGCCGAGGCCCGCGAGGAAGGCCGTGACGATGGTGCCGATCGCCTCAGTGGTGTTCCCGAAGATGACCACCAGCTGGCTCGACCACACCACTTGGTACATGAGACCGGCCGCGCCTGAGGCGGCGAACACGCCCGTGATCCACCGATTCGACCTGCGCCATGCCTGCGCTGGCGCAGCGGTGCTGATCGGTGTCGCCGGCTTCGGTTGACCCTGCCCGGCGGAGGCGACTGGCCGTGGGCGGGTTGCCCCGCGCTGGGATGGCCGCTCGATCGTCGCGTCTCCTTGGTTGGGGAGCCCTCGAGGCTCCTCGGGGGGAAGGACCTGTCCAGGTGCGCCTGGATGACAGTGTGCGGCGCTGTACCG
>DATBEL010000072.1:0-54977 GCA_036276135.1 Candidatus Dormiibacterota bacterium | reverse complement strand
GAGTTCGTCAAGGCGCTGATCGTCAAGCGCGAGGAGGACAAGGGCATCGTCATCGGCGCCTCGCGGATCCGCCAGGCGCTCACTGACATGCAGGGGGGTGCCGTCGCGGACATCCAGTCGGTGATCGACAACTGCGACAGGGCGCTCACCGAGGCCGAGGACATGTGCGAGGTGGTGCCCGGCCAGGCGGTCCTGGGCATCGCCGGTGAGCAGGTCCGGGGCTTCAGCACCACCATGACGCTGCCGCGCCCGCAGCCGCAGGCGCGCATCACCCAGGCGGACCTGGCCGCAGCCCTGCAGGCCGTGCAGCGCCGCGCGCTCAAGGAGGCGGTGCGTCAGATGTCGCACGAGCTCGGCGTCGCCGAGGTCAACGTCAAGCTCGTGCACAGCACGATCACCTCGGTGCGCATCGACGGCTACACGGTCAGCAACCCCATCGACTTCCAGGGCAACGTCGTGGACATCACCGTGTTCAACACGTTCGCACCGCTGCACCACATCGGCGCCCTGCAGACGATCGCCCAGGAGCTCGACCTCGAGGTGGTGGCCACTGTTGCCGAGCCATACGCGCTGGCGCGCGGCTGCAACAACGACGACATCGAGGAGCGCGGCGCCATCTTCATCGACGTCGGCGGCGGCACCACGGATGTCGCCCTGGTCCGCAACGGTGGCATCGAGGCGACCCGGATGTTCGCGCTCGGTGGTCGCAGCTTCACCAAGAGGCTGGCGGGCGAGCTGCAGATCTCGATGGGGGAGGCGGAGCGGTACAAGCTCTCCCACGGCGACAATCGCCTGGCCGCCGAACAGCGCGCGCTGGCCCATCAGGCGCTCACGCCCACCGCCGAGGTGCTCGCCCAGGGCGTCTCCCTGACACTCGAGGAGCTGGCGGGCGGGCAGCCGCTTCCCGCCAGCATCTGCCTCGCCGGCGGCGGCGCCGCCCTGCCGGAGGTTGCCGAACAGCTCGGCGCCGTCGACTGGGCGCAGTCGCTGCCGATGGCCCACGCCCCCTCCGTGCATGTTCTCGGTCCCGAGGATGTCCATCGCGTCTACGACAGCACGGGGCTGCTGGTGGGCAGCCAGGACGTCACGCCGATGGGCCTCGCCCACCATGCCATCTCCATCGAGGACGACGCCGACCAGCCGCTCGGCGGGCTGATGCGGCGCGTGCTCAAAACCATGAAGGTCTGAGCGCATGCCCCAGGTGATCTATACCGAGCAGGGCGAAGAGATCGTCGAGCTCGTCGACAGGGTTCGCAAGGCCCCGGAGAACGAGGTCGCGCTGGTTCTCGGCGCGGGCTCCGTGGGCCTGCAGTCGCCCCTGAATGTTCGGCTGCTCCGGCAGCTGGGAACGCGGGCAGGCAAGACGGTGTCGATCATCAGTGGCGACCCCTACATCCAGGAGCTGTCGCGCGTCGGCGGCCTTGCCACGTACGCATCCGTGCCCGCGTTCGAGCGTGGCATCCAGACGGTCCGCTCGCATTCCGACGAGGCTGCCGGGTTCGCGGCCGCCGGGTCGGCGACGGCCCTGGCGACGGCGCCGCCCGTGGCACCGCCGCCGCCGCCGCCGCGAACGGCAGCGCCGCCACCCAGCCGCACCACGCCTGCCGCGGATGGCAAGGGGCTGGGCGGGCGGCGCCGAGCGCTGTACTTCGCCGCCGCCGGGCTGGTGGTCCTCGGCCTCGTCCTCTTCCTGTTCGTGGCCCCGTCGGCGAAGGTGACCATCACGCTGGCGGGTACCCCATTGACGGTCAGCCCCACCATTCAGGGCAGCACCGACGCGCAGAATGCCGGGCAGCCGGACCACATCGTCACGTCGGTGGTGGCCAGCACGCAGTCGTCACAGTTCACCGCGACGCCGACCGGGAAGCAACCGGTCGCCGCGAAAGCAGCCACGGCCACGATCGTGTTCTCGACCGCCATCCCCGAGGGGGCACAGTTCGACGTACCCAAGGGAGAGGAGTTCGACACCCAGGACAGTCCACCGATCAAGTTCTTCGCCACCCAGGCCGCGCATATCTGCATCGGGCCCGGCGGCGCGCCGCCGGTGGTCTGTCCGACGCCTCAGAGCTCAGTCCCAGTCGCCGACGGCACCGCGGAGGCGAAGGGGAACGTCGCCGCCAACACCATCACCAAGTGGCCCGGAGATCCGTGCCCGTCCCCGCCGAGCCAGATCCCCGCCTGCACAGCCAGCGACCTCACCGTGACCAACCCCGCCGCGGCAACGGGCGGAGCCGACGCCAAGACCAACGTCATCGCCAGCACGCAGGACATCGCGGCGTGGACCGCGCAGGTGACCAAGAGCGACCAGACGCTGACCGCTCAGGCCAAGCAGGACATGCAGACCAAGGCAGCGGGCAAGACGTTCGCCGTCGACCCCGGTGGCAACGGCACCACCGTCGCCTGCGCCGTGGCCCCGGCGCTGCCCGCCGCCAACGCGCTCTTCGCCACCGCGAAGGAGACGGTCACGTGCAACGGCAAGGCGGCGCTGTACAACCCGGGTGACATCACCAACGACGTCAAGGCCGACCTGCAGCAGCAGGTGGCGCAGGGCGACACACTCGCCACCGACTCGATCACCTGCACCAAGCCGGCGGTCACCCAGGCGGTCGACGATGGCACGGTCGTGCTCAGCGTGCAGTGCACCAGCTTCTCGCGTCCGAGCATCGACCTCAACGCGCTCAAGGGACAGCTCACCGGCAAGAGCCCGAGTGACGCGCGGAATGTCATCCAGCACCGGCTCAACCGCGTCCAGAACGTGGCCATCACACAATCGCCGGTGCCGTTCTTCTGGCTGCCGTTCTTCTCGAGCCGCATCGAGGTCGACGAGAACTTCGTGGCGCAGCCGCCGCCAGCGGGCGCGTGACCACTCCAGCCCTGGGTATCGACGTCGGAACCGTGCGGGTCGGCCTCGCCGGCAGTGACGAGACGGGCACCATCGCCACCCCGTTGCGGACCGTCCCCAGGCAGCCCGCGGCGCGGCTCTGGCGAGAGGTCGAGCAGGTCGTGGTCGATCGTCTCCCCGAGCGCATCGTGGTCGGCCTGCCGCTGCGGCTTGACGGCAGCGAGGGTGATTCCGCGGTGGATGCGCGCGGCGTCGCCGAGCAGCTGCACCGTCGCACCGGCCTGCCCGTGGAGATGTGGGACGAGCGCTTCACCACCGTGGCCGCAGAACGCAGCATGATCGCCGCCGGTCAACGTCGCGCCAGGCGGCGTGAGACCATCGACGCCGTGGCTGCAACCCTGCTTCTCCAGAGCTGGCTCGACTCCCGCCGCACCAGCGGCGCGGGACGATGAGGCGCCAGCAACAGGGCCGCGCCGGTGTCATCTTTGCAGGCGTCGCCATCGTCATCCTGTTGCTGGTCGCCGCCGGCGCCACTCTCCTGTACGGTCGCAGCCAGCTCGACCCGCCCGCAGGCAGCGCCGACGCCGACGTCACCATCACCGTCCGCGACGCCGAGCCGGTCGACGCCCTGGTCAGCGACCTCGCCAGCCATCAGCTGATCCGGAGCGCGTTCTGGTTCGGCTGGTACGCCAAGCTGCAGGGCCTCCAGTCGAAGCTGGTTGCCGGCAACTTCGTCCTCAACGACGCGATGAGCGCCAGCTACATCGTGCAGCGACTCGAGGGTCCCCCGCAGGTGGCCACGCACCAGTTGCTGCTCACCGAGGGGCTGACCGCCAAACAGATGGCCGCCAAGGTGGCGGCGGCGGGCCTGGGCATCAGCGCCGCCCAGTACCTGGCCGAGGTGAGCTCCGGCACGTTCAGCGAGCCCTTCCTGGCCGGCCGTCCGAAGGGCGCCTCCCTGGAAGGTTTTCTCTTCCCCGACACCTACACCGTCCCCGACCACGCCACCGCCCACGACGTCGTGCAGATGCAGCTCGCCGACTTCGCCAACAAGGCGATGCCGGAGTTGACGGGCATGTCGCCACAACAGGTCTACGCCGCGGTGACGGTTGCCTCGATGATCGAGCGCGAGGCGAAGTTCGCCATCGACCGCCCACTCGTTGCCGGGGTCATCGCCAACCGGCTCGATGACGGGATGCGCCTGCAGATCGATTCAACCGTCCTGTACGGCCTCGGTCTCACCAGCGGCTCGCTGACACCCGACCAGCTGGCCTCCGACACGCCCTACAACACGTACGTGCACACCGGGCTGCCTCCCACACCCATCTCCAACCCCGGAGCCGGCAGCATCGCCGGCGCGGCGCACCCGGCGAACACGCCGTACCTGTACTACCTTTCCGACTGCAGTGGCCACAACCACTACAGCGTGACCGGCCAGGAACATGACCAGCAGGTTCAGCAGTACCTCAGCACGCCCTGCAGCCCCTGAGATGCGCCGGAGGTTCAACCTCTGCCTGATCGGTCAGGGCATCTCGGCGTCGCCGAGCGCCGTCATGCAGGAGGCTGCCCTCCAGGCCACCGGCCGGGAGGGGTCGTATCAGCTCGTTGACGTCGCCCCGGAGGAACTGCCCGCCGTCCTCCGGGATCTGCGCGGCGGGCGCTGGAACGGCGCCAACATCACCACGCCGTACAAGTTCGCTCTGGCCGCCGCCTGTGACGCGCTCGAGGGCGACGCCGCAGGCGTCGGCGCGGTCAACACCATCACGGTCACCACCGACGGGCAGCTCATCGGTGACAACACCGACGCCACCGGCTTCGAGATGGGCCTGAGCGCACACCGCCTGTGGCCGCTGCCCGGGAGCAGGGCGCTGGTCGTCGGAGCCGGTGGCGTGGCGGCGGCCGTGGCGCTGGCGCTGTCCAGGGTGCCGGTCGCGCGCATCACGGTGGTCGCGCGGCAGATCAACAGTGCTCGCGCGCTGGTCGAACGCGTCGGTGAGAGTGTCGACTGTGACCTCGCCGTCGCGCTGTGGGACGAGGATTTCCTCGAGCGACTCCTGGCCACCGCCGACATCATCGTCAACGCCACCTCAGCCGGGCTTGCCGACATGCCGTTCACGCCCGCACGCTTGCAGAGGTCGTGTACGGTCGCCGACGTGCGCTACCGACCCCGCCCCGTCGACCTCGTCGAGGCCGCGGCACGGGCAGGGCGGCGCAGCTGTGACGGCGTCGAGATGCTGCTGCACCAGGGGATGCTGAGCTTTCAACGCTGGACGGGCGACGAGCCGCCATACCACGCCGCTCGCCTCGCGCTGAATGGGGCTCTCGCCGGGTGAGTGCCGTCGCCGTGATCATCGCCACGCCGATCGGGGCGGTGGCCGGGCTCGCCGCCGGCTGGCTGTCGTTGTTCCTCGAGCGCATCGAGGGGCTGGAAGCCGAGGAGCTCGAGGACAGGGACATCTACGAGCGCGACGTCGCGCGAGCACAGCAGAAAGCAACCGAGGCGGGGGAGGACGTCCCCGTGGCCGAGGCGTGGGTGGCCGAGCGCTACGGCTGGACGTGGATCGAGCGGGTGCTGTGCCCACTTCTCGGAGCCATGGGCTTCGCCGCTTTCACCGCCCACGAAGCCGTCGACTCGGGGCTGTTCATCCACCTTTTCTGGATCACGGTGTTCGTGCAGGTCGTCGGCTTCGACCTCAAGCACCGGCTCATCCTCAACAGGGTCACCTACCCGGCTGCCGTCATCGCGCTCGGGTTGTCGTTCGTGTCGCCGGGATTGACCATCTGGAGCTCGCTCGGCGGGGGCGTTGCGGTCGGCATGTTCTTCGTCATCCAGAACCTGGTGTCGCGGGGCAGCATCGGCCTCGGCGACGCCAAGCTCGGGGCGCTCGTCGGCGCCATCTGCGGCATCAGCCTCGACTACAACCACATCGGCGCCGTGTACGCGGTGCTCTACGCGATCTTCCTCGGTGGCGGCGTCGCGCTGCTCCTGCTCATCCTGCGATTGCGCAGCCTCAAGGACCCAATCCCCTACGGACCCTTCCTCTGTGCGGGCGCCGCGATCATCCTGTTCCAGGGTCCCTGAACAGAGCGGCTGCGGAGGACCACGGCCGCCGCGCTTCTAGAATCGTGGCGTGTTGCGATTCATGACCGCCGGCGAGTCGCACGGTCCGGAGCTCACCGTGATCCTCGACGGTGTGCCCGCCGGGCTGTCGATCGATGCGGCGCACGACCTCGACCCCGACCTGCGACGCCGTCAGGCGGGCCACGGGCGCGGCAAGCGTCAGCAGATCGAGAGTGACAGCGCGCGGATCACCGCCGGGGTGCGCGGTGGTGTGACGCTCGGCTCACCGGTCGCGCTGACCGTGGTCAACCGTGACTGGGACAACTGGAAGGGCCCGATGCAGGTCGAGGCGGATGGTTTCAGCAAGAAGCCCGTCACCCGCGTGCGGCCCGGTCACGCCGACCTCGCCGGCATCCTCAAGTACGATCTCGCCGACGCGCGCGACGTCCTCGAGCGGGCCTCAGCCCGCGAGACCGCTGCCCGGGTTGCGGCCGGGGGCGTGGCCAAGGCGTTGCTGCGCGTGGCCGGCGTCTCGATCAGCTCGCACGTTGTGCGCATCGGCGACGTCGTCGCCGCTGAGACCGCCGTCGACCAGCGGGTCGTCGAGTCCTCGCCGGTGCGTTGCGCGGATGCGGTGGCCGGCGCGCGGATGGTGGCCGCCATCGACGCCGCCCGCGCCGCCGGCGACACCCTCGGTGGCACGGCCGTGGTCGCGGCCCACGATGTTGTTGCCGGGCTTGGCAGCTACGCACAGTGGGACCGCCGCCTCGACGGTCGCATCGCGCAGGCGATGTGCAGCATCCCCTCGGTGAAGGGTGTCGAGATCGGGGATGCGGTGGAGGCCGCGGCGACACCGGGGTCGCGCGTGCACGACCGGCCGGCGTTCAGTGAGCAGCGCGGGTTCCATCATCTGAGCAACCGCCAGGGGGGCCTCTCCGGGGGCGTCAGCAACGGGGAGGACGTCTGGACGCGCGTGCACTTCAAGCCGATCTCGACACTGCTGACCCCATTGCGCAGCGTCGACGTGCATACCGGTGAGGAGGCCAACGCACACTACGAGCGCAGCGACATCTGCGTGGTGCCGGCCGGCGCCGTGGTGGCGGAGGCGATGCTGGCCCTGGTGCTCGCCCATGCCCTGCTGGAGAAGTTCGGAGGTGACTCGGTCGCCGAGCTGCGCCGCAACCTCGACGGCTACCGGGCCACCCTCGGCCGGCTGCGATGAACACCACGCACATCGTGTTGGTCGGACTGCCCGGCTCGGGCAAGTCGACCGTGGCTCCCCTGCTCGCCGCTCGGTTGGGAAGACCGGTGGTCGACACCGACGCCGAGGTGGAGCGGAGCCTGAAGATGAGCGTGCCCCGCATCATCGCCGAGCTCGGTGAGGCACGGTTTCGTGGCGAGGAGCGGCGCGCTCTCGACAGCGCGCTCCGCTCGGAGACACCGCTGGTCATCGCCGCCGGCGGCGGCTTGATCGCCCAGCCCGGGGCGGTCGAGGTTCTCAACCGCTGCGCTGTGGTCGTGCTCCTCGATGCTGGCGACGATGAGCTGCTCGCCCGCCTGGGGCCGGAGGCAAAGAGCCGGCCGCTGTTCGGCGGTGCCCCGGCCAGCACGCTCCATCACCTCCGCGCTGCGCGCACCGCCGCCCACGGCCGAGCCCATCTGCGCCTGCGAGTCGACGGCCTGGCCGCCGCCGCCGTGGCCGACCGCATCGGCATAGCTCTCGGGGGAGCGATCCCGGTGGCCACCGCCGACCGGTATCTCGTCCGGGTCGGTGGCGGTGTTCTGGACAGCGTGGCCGAGCACGTCCCAGTCACCGCGCACCGGGTGGCGCTGATCGTCGACGAGGCGGTCGCCGGCATCGCCGAGACGATCGCCGCCGGCCTGCGCCGCCAGCACCTCGCCGCGACCACAATCCCGCTCCCCGGTGGCGAGCACGCCAAACAGTGGGGCGTGGCCGGCGCCCTCCTGGAGCGCTGCGGCGACGCCGGGTTGGACCGCGACGACTGCATCATCGCCGTCGGTGGGGGCAGCATCGGCGACGTTGCCGGGCTGGTGGCCGCGACCTACCTTCGCGGCGTGGCGTGGCTGGTGGTGCCGACGACGCTGCTGGCGATGGTGGACAGTGCGGTCGGCGGCAAGACCGCGGTCAACCTGCGCCGCGGTAAGAACCTCGCCGGTGTGTTCTGGCAGCCGCGGGCGGTGCTGTGCGACCCGGAGGTGCTCGTCACCCTCGGCGACCGCAGCTTCCGATCGGCGTTCGCCGAGATCGTGAAATCCTCTATGGTCGCCGGCGGAGCGCTGCCCGGCCTGGTCGACCAACGGATCGCGGCGGCCCTGGCCCGGGAACCCGACGCGCTCGCCGACCTGGTGCGCGGCTGCTGCACGCTCAAGGCCGGCGTCGTCGCCGGTGACGAGCGGGAGGCCGGCCGCCGCGCGATCCTCAACTACGGTCACACGGTGGGTCATGCAGTGGAGACTTTGACCGGGGATGGCACCGGCCTCGACCACGGTGAGGCGGTGGCCTTCGGCATGCGCGTGGCCGGGTCGCTCAGCGTGGTCGAGTGCGGCTGCCCCAGGGACGACATCGCTCACCAGGACGAGCTGCTCGACAGGTGCGGCCTGACAACCCGGCCGCGTCTTCGGGGGGCGGAGATCGCCGCCCAGCTCGGCACCGACAAGAAGGCGCGCGCCGGCATCCCGCGGTGGGTGCTGCTCCGGCGCCGGGGCGAGCCGGTGACCGGCATCGTCGTCGAGCCCGAAGCGATCGACGCGTCCCTGTCCGAGGTGCTGACAGCATGAGGGTCCTGGTCCTCAACGGGCCCAACCTCGGCACCCTTGGACGTCGCCAGCCCGACATCTACGGCACCACCACGCTCGCCCAGATCCGCGACCACCTGCTCGAGCAGGCAGCGGGCCTGGAGGTGGAGGTTCGCTGGGAGCAGAGCAACCACGAGGGGGCGCTCATCGACATCATCGAGGCGGAGAGCGGTCACAGCGACGCCTGTGTCATCAACCCCGGTGCGCTGGCCCACACCAGCGTGGCGCTCGCCGACGCGCTGCGGGGCTTCGCCGGACCGGTGGTCGAGGTGCACCTCTCCAACATCCTCGCGCGTGAGGAGTACCGTCGTACCTCGCACGTCGCCGCCGCGGCCACCGCTGTCATCACCGGCGCGGGGGCCGCGGGCTATGGGCTCGCCCTGCAGGCGGCGGTGCAGCTCGCGGGCGACAGGAGAACGGAGACCACGACATGATCAGCGCAGGCGAGCTTCGCCCGGGAAACACCGTCGAGCGGCAGGGCGAGCTCCTCCAGGTGCTCGAGTTCGCGCACAACAAACAGGGCAGGGGCACGGCCATCGTCCGCGCCAAGTTCAAGAACCTGCAGACCGGTGCGGTCACCGAGGAGACGTTCCGGCCCGAAGAGAAGTTCGGGCGTGCCCGGGTCGAGCGCAGCGAGGCGCAATACCTCTACCAGGACGGCGACGACTACGTTGTCATGGACACCAGCACGTACGACCAGTTCCCACTGACCCCCGAGCAGCTCGGGGAATCGCTGCGCTTCCTCAAGGAGAACGACACGCTCTTCCTGCTGACCTACGACGGCAAGGTCCTCGGCATCGACCTGCCGACCTCGGTGGAGCTCACCGTGACGCAGACTGACCCGGGGTTCAAGGGCGACACGGCCAACGCCGCGTTCAAGCCGGCCACGGTGGAGACGGGGCTCGTCGTCGACGTCCCTCTGTTCGTCAACGAGGGTGAACGAATCCGCGTCGACACACGAACCGCCAAGTACGTGGAGAGAGTCTGATGACCGACGTTGTCGAGGCGATGGAGATCGGGGGCGATGACGACGGACGCGACACCATCGGCGCCACCCGGGTGGCCAACGACGTGGTCGCCTGGATCGCCGCCCTGACCGCGCTGCAGGTCTCCGGCGTCCACGCCATGTACCGACCCAGCGGCCAGTCCATCGATCGCATCCTGCGCCGCCGTCTCGCGCACCGCGGGGCGCGCGTGGAGCTGCGCGACGACGGGCTCCGCATCGACCTCTGGATCGTGATGGAGGCCGGCGCCAACGTGGCAGCTGTGGGGGCCCAGGTCCAGCGCGCCGTGGGCGACGCGATCCGGCGCATGCTCGGGCTGCCCCTGTCGGCGGTGAACGTCTTCGTCAGCGAGGTCGTCTTCACGTGACACCGGCCGCGGGGGGCGGCCGCCGCCGACGCGGCCGCGAGCTGGCTCTGCGGGTGCTGTTCGAGCTCGAGGGCAGCGACAAGGACGCCGAGGAATCGCTGACCTACCAGGGGACGGAGGTCGGCGCCACCGCCGACGTTCGTGCGTTTGCCCAACGCCTCGTGCTCGCCTGCCTGGACAACCGCGATCGCATCGATGAGGCGCTGACCGCGGCCAGCCGCTGGTCGCTGGGCGACGTCGGCAAGGTGGAGCGCGCCATCCTCCGGCTGGGGACCGGTGAGCTGATGGCCGGCGACGGCACACCCGTCGCCGTGATCGTCGACGAGTCGCTCGAGCTGACGCGCGCCTACGCCGGCGATGACGCGGTGCAGTACGTCAACGGCGTGCTCGGTCAGATCGCCAGGGAGCGCGTGTGAGCGGCGCCACCCCGTACACGGTCGCCGAGCTCACCACCATGGTTGGCAATGCCCTGGCGGCGCGCCCGGAGCTCGAGGATGTGCTCGTCGAGGGCGAGATCAGCAACCTGACCCGGCCATCGTCGGGACACCTGTACTTCACCCTCAAGGACGGCGCAGCGTCGCTCGGGTGCGTGTGCTTTCGCAGCAACGCGCTGCGCATCCCGTTTGCGCCCGAGAACGGGATGACGGTGGTGGCCCACGGCGTGGTCACCGTGTACCCGCAGCAGGGCCGCTACCAGCTGATGCTCGACCGGCTCGAGCCGAGTGGTGTCGGCGCGCTGGCGATGGCCGTCGAGCAGCGCAAGCGCAAGCTGGCCGCCGAGGGCCTGCTCGACCCACGCCTGCGCCGCCCACTGCCGTTGCTGCCCAGGCGGGTGGCGCTGGTCACCTCGCGCACCGGGGCCGCGCTGCACGACGTGGTCACCGTGATGGGTCGGCGCGCTCCGTGCGTCGACCTGGTGTTCTCGCCGGCCACCGTGCAGGGCGAGGGCGCGGCCGACACCATCGTCGCCGCGCTGCGGCGTGCCGGGCGGGTGAGCGGCGTCGAGGTCGTGCTGCTGGTGCGCGGCGGCGGGTCGCTCGAGGACCTGATGGCCTTCAACGAGGAGTCGGTGGCGCGGGCGATCCGGGCCTGCCCGGCTCCGGTGGTGACCGGGATCGGGCACGAGACCGACATCACCATCGCCGACCTGGTCGCCGACCACCGCGCGGCGACGCCGTCGGCAGCAGCTGAGACCGCGGTTCCCAGTTGTGGCCAGCTTCGCGGAGAACTCGCCGGCCTCGAGCGCAGGCTGCGCGACGGGCTGCGCGCCGAGGTGCTGCACAAGCGTCAGCGGGCGAGGCGCCAGGCCGAACGGCTCGCCCGGCTCTCGCCGGGGCTGCGCGTGGCGAGGATGCGCGCGGATGTGCACGCTCGCGACGCGCGGCTGCGCGGCGCCCTGCTCGCGGGGGTGGCGCTGCGTCACCGCACTCTCGAGCGACTGCGGGGCGGCTTGGCGCTGCACTCCCCGCTGCAGGCCGTCCCATTGCACCGCGAGCGCCTCGCGGGGCGCGGCGCGCGACTGTACGGCGGCGTCCGGGTGCTTGTCGACAGCCGCCGCCGGCGCCTCGACGGGGCCAGCGGACGGCTCGAGGCCCTCTCGCCGCTGCAGGTCATGGAGCGGGGCTACTCGATCACCGTGGACCAGGCCACCGGGCGGGTGCTGAGGTCCGCCGCAGGGGTGGGTGCCGGTGCCATCCTGCAGACGCGGCTGGCCAGCGGGAGGCTGCGCAGCGAGGTCCTCGGCTCAGCTCCCGAGGTCGCCGCCGGCGACGAACGAATGTACGATGGGGCGGCGAGGACCGAACCCAGTCCCGAGGAGCACGATGGCTGACGACATCACCACGCTGAGCTATGAGGCGGCACTGGCCGAGCTGGACGAGATCATCGCCCGTCTCGAGCGCGGTGACGTCGACCTCGAGGCGGCCATCAGCGCCTACGAGCGCGGTGCCGCCCTGACGCGCCGCTGCGCGGAGCTGCTCGACCGAACCGAGCAGAAGATCACCCAACTGGTGGTCGGAGGGGCCGGAGAGGTGGAGCGGCCGTTCCAGCCTCCGGCGCAGCGCGGCGAGTCGCCCGTGGCGGCGCCGGTGCCGCGCGGCCGGAGCGCCGAGCAGCGCCTGTTCGGCGACGAGCCCACCCCCGCCACCAGCTCGCGCGGTGCCGCCGTCGACCCCGATGACATCCCTTTCTAGCGCAGATACGCTGATCTGTGTAGGATGACTCAGTGACCACGCTGCAGCGAGCCCGCCTCGACGCCGTGCTGGTGGAGCGCGGGATGGCCGGCAGCCGCGAGCGCGCCCAGGCGTTGGTTGCCGCGGGCCTCGTCGAGGTCGACGGGGTGCGGGCGCGGAGCGCGGGCGTGGCGGTGGCCGCGCAGGCGGCCATCCGGCTCACCGACCGTACCCATCCCTGGGCGGGGCGCGGGGGGCTCAAGCTGGACGCGGCATTGGAAGGCTGGCGCATCGAGTGCGCCGGTCGAACCTGCCTGGACGCTGGGGCGAGCACCGGGGGGTTCACCGACGTCCTCCTGCACCGCGACGCCGCGCTGGTCTACGCAGTCGACGTCGGCCACGGGCAGCTGCACCCCCGGCTCGCCGCCGACCCGCGGGTGAGGATCCTGGACCGCACCAACATCCGCACGCTCGACCACCTCGACGGCCCGATGCCCTCACTGATCACGCTCGATCTTTCTTTCATCTCCCTGCGCGCCGTGCTGCCCGGGCTCCGGCGCTTCGCACCCGGTGCCGACGTGGTCGCCCTGTTCAAACCGCAGTTCGAGCTGCCCCGTGAGGCGGTGGGCCGCGGCGGAGTGGTGCGCGACCCGGCAGCCACGGCGAGCGCGCTGGCCGAGCTCGCCGACTGGGCGGGTCGGGTCGGAGTGGGCACGGTTCTCGACGAGCCGCTGGCCGCCGGCGTGCGCGGCGCCAAGGGCAACCAGGAGTGGCTGGTGCACCTGCGCCTGGCGGGACCCCAGAGATGAGCAGGCGTCAGATCGGCTTCCTGCTCCATCCCGGCGAGCAGCGCGCCGTCGAGCCGGGAGTGGTGCGCGCCGGTGAGCTCGGCTACGACAGCTGGGTGGAGGTCCGCGAGCCGGAGCGGACGGTGGCCGAGCACGCCGCCGACACCGACCTCCTGGTCACGGTCGGAGGCGACGGGACGTTCCTCTACGGCGCGCGCCTGGTGGCGCCGTACGGCATCGCCGTGATGGGGGTCAACCGCGGCCGCCTCGGCTTTCTCACCGACGTCGAGGTCGCCGACCTGCCCGCCGCGCTCGAGTCGTACGCGGCCGGCCGCTACCACACCCAGAGACGCTCGATGCTCGAGGCGATCGTCCCCGGCGACGAGGCCACGCCGCCGTGGCAGACGCTGGCCCTCAACGAGGTTGCCGTCAAGTCCGGCGGCGTGTCCGTCGCCCGGATTCGGGTTGAGCAGGACGGCGAGCTTCTCGGTGAGTTCGACGCCGACGGCATGGTCATCGCCACCGCGACCGGGTCGACCGCCTACGCGATGAGCGCCGGCGGCCCACCGATCGACCCGCGGGTGCGCGCCGTCGTGGTCGTCCCGCTGGCGCCCCATGCGGTCATCAGTCGCGCCATCGTGCTCCCCGAGATGGTCACGCTGCGCATCACCGTCGAGCGCGGACGGGTCAATGTCGCCGCCGACGGCATCGCCGAGACCCGCCTGCGCGATGGCGCCGAGATGATCGTTCGTCCCGGACCGGAGCTGGCCTTCGTCCGCTTCGACGACTCGCCGTCGTTCCTGGCCCGGTTGCGCGACAAGGTGCGGTTCGGTCTGCCCCTCAAGGAGCTGGAGCGGCCCAACCTGGTCCGGCCCGCGGACGACGCGCAAGAGGGTCCCGCCGTCATCGAGGCGCGCCGGTGAGCCTGGTCGAGATCCGCGTCCACGACCTGGCGGTTTTCGCCGACGCGCTGGCGCCAGTGGCCCCGGGGTTCACGGCTCTCACCGGCGAGACCGGCTCGGGCAAGTCGGTGTGCATCAGTGCTCTGCGCCTGGCGCTCGGGGAGCGGGTGGACGGCGACCAGGTTCGCGCCGGCAGCGACGCCGCCCGGGTCAGTGCCGTCTTCGACGAGGTCCCGCCTGCGGTGAGCGAGCGGCTCGTCGCCATCGGCGTCCCCACCGACGAGCTCACCACCCTCACTCGCGACGTCAGCCGGGCCGGGCGGGGTTCCTGCCGCATCAACGGCGCGCTGGTCTCGCAGGCCGCGCTGCGCGAAGTGGGGGAGGGGCTGGCCGAGGTCACCCTCCAGGGAGCAAGCCACCGCCTCCTCCGGCGTGGGCGGCAGCGCGACATCCTCGACGTCGCGGCCGCCAACAGCGATCTCCGTGACGAGGTGCGACAGGCTGTGGTGCAGTGGCGTGCCGCCGACGTGGCCCTCGCCGAGCTGCGCCGGCGCCAGGCGGCCGGAGCGGCCGAGCTGGATGCGGCGGCCCAGCTGGTCACCGACCTCGGCCACCTCGGGCTCGTGGTGGGGGAGGACGAGCAGCTCGCCGCCGAACGGCTCCGGTTGCGCAACGCCGCCGCCCTGGCCGCGGCCTCCGGCGGGCTGCGCAGCGCCGCATGCGGTGATGACGAGCGCCCGGGCGCGGCCGACCAGCTGGCCCTGGCGGTCAACGCTTCTGCCGCCCTCGAAGGTGTTGACGCCGACCTCGACGCACTCAGCGCGGAGGCCAACCGGGTGCTCGAGGCGCTCCGCGAGCTTGGCTCAGCCGCCCGTCGCCATGGCGACTCGGTCCATCTCGACGAAGGCCGGCTGGTGCTGGTCGAGGAGCGGCTCGACGTGCTCTCCCGTGTTCGTCGGCGCCACGGGTCCATCGAACAGGCCCTCGATGCCCTGGCGGCGGCCCGGGAGTTGCTCGGCGCCCGTGAGGACGGCGGCGCTCGCCTGGCTGCGGCTGAGGCAGCCGTGGCCGCCGCCCGCGGCCGTGCGGGCGAGCTCGCCGCGCGGCTGTCCGAGCGCCGGCGGGTGGCCGCACGGCGCCTGGAGAGCGACGTCGAGGCCGCGCTCCACCTCCTCGAGCTGCCCGCCGCCAGGCTGCGCGTTGCTCTCGACCGTCGGGCCGACGTGGACGGCGTCGACGCCGGTGGCGCCGTGGTGCACTGTGGGCCGGCCGGGATCGACGAGGTGGAGTTCCGCCTCGCCACCAACCGGGGCGCGGCCCCGGCCCCGCTCGACCAGGGTCCGTCAGGCGGGGAGCTGTCGCGGCTGGTGCTGGCGCTGGCGGCATGCGTCACCGAGTCCGGCTCGCCGCTGCTGGTGCTCGACGAGGTGGACACGGGTATCGGCGGCGAGACCGCCGCACGGGTCGGCGACCTCCTGGCCGCCACCGGCTCCCATCGCCAGGTGGTCGCGGTCACCCACCGTGCCGAGATCGCGTCGCGGGCCACCGGGCACCTGCTGGTTCGCAAGCGCGACACCACGACAGGCAGCGTGGCGGAGTTGGACTCGCTCGATGGCGAGGACCGGCTCGCCGAGATCGCACGGCTCATGTCCGGCCGGGTCACCGACGCGGCGCTGGCACGCGCCGTCGAGCTGCGCGGGGAGGCCGTCGAGACCATCGCCACCACGACATCACCGGCGGCGACGCGCCGGCGACGCGCGCCCGCCGGCCGATGAATGCCGGCGTGGTGACCACTGGGGGGCAGATCCCTACCATGCTGGCGAGATGGCCGACAACCCCGTGACCAGTTCAGCCGGCGGCGCGGCGCCGCCGGGAACCGACACTGCCGAGCGCTTCCACGTCGAGGTCGCCGGGTTCAGCGGCACCCTCGAGCAGCTCGTCGTCCGCGCCCAGCGCGGCGAGGTCGACCTCGATGGTGTCGCCGTCGCCGAGATCACCGGCCAGTACCGGGAGAGGATGGAGTCCCGCGGCGACCAGGTCGATCTCCGCGAGGTTGCGGATTTTCTCTCCCTGGCAGCGCGGTTGGTGGCGCTCAAGGCAGCGAGGCTCAACCCCTCTCAGGCTGGCAGCGACGAGGCCGATGACGCCAGCCCCGTGGACGATGCCGGGCGGCGTCTCACCGAATATCGCCTGTTCAAGGCCGCCGCCGAAGCACTGCTCGCCGAGGCAGCCGAGGAGGGAACGCGCAGCTTCCTCGGCCTGGTGGCGCCGGAGGTCATCCCCATCGAGCGCCTCCGCATCCCCCCTGAGCGCCTCGCCGCGGCCTTCCGCGAAGTGTTGCTCCGCCTCAGCGAGGCTGAACCGCTGCCCGTTGGCGCGGTCATCTTCTCGGTGGCCGACAAGATGGCTGAGATCCGTGACCGCCTGCGAGCCGGCCGGCTCGCCTTCGACGAGCTGTTCTCCTCGGTCACCACCCGGCTGGAGGCGGTCGCGTGCTTCCTCGCCCTGCTCGAGCTGCTCCGCCTCGGTGAGGCCGTCGTCGACCAGGACGCCCCCTTTGGTCCGATCACGGTGCGTGCAGGTGGATGACATCGTGCCCGGGATGGCGGAGGAGGACGAGACCTTCGAGCTGGCGCTGGACGTCTTCGGCCGGGCGACAGTCCCCGACGGCGTTGCCGGCGCGGAGCCGGAGGATCTCGCCGTGGCGGTCGAGGCCGTGTGCTTCTCCCTGAACCGGGCCGTGACCCTCGCCGAGGTCGCTGCCATCGTCGGGCGGACGCCGGCCGCCGTGGCTGCTGCCGCCGAGGCCCTCGCCGATCAGCTGCGCGGACGCGGCCTGATGGTGCAGCGGCACGACAACCAGCTCCAGCTGGTGACCCGGCCGGAGACCGCGTGGGCGGTGCAGCGCGCCCTCCAGCCTGAGCGGCCGACGCGGCTCAGCCGGCCGGCGCTGGAGACGCTGGCCATCGTCGCCTACCGGCAGCCGCTGACCCGCGCCGGCATCGAGGCGATCCGCGGGGTCAACTGCGAGGCGGTTCTCGACAACCTCGAACGTCGCGGCCTGATCGTCGAGGTCGACCGCCAGGAGACGCCGGGGCGGCCCCGGCTGTTCGGCACCACCTTGCGCTTCCTGCAGATCGTCGGGCTGGAGCGCATCGACGACCTTCCTCCGCTGGGTGACGCATCCGAGATCGCCCCCTTCGCGGTCGGCGCCACGCCCGACGCCGGCGCAGCTCCGTGACCGGCGCCGCCACCGAAGGCGGCGAGCGGCTCAACCGGTTCCTCGCCCGCCGCGGGGTGGCCTCGCGCCGCGCCGCCGACGAGCTCATCGCCAGCGGACGGGTGCTCGTCAACGGCGAGCGGGTGGCAGTCGGCGCACGGGTCGACGTCGACGCCGACACGGTCACCGTCGACGGCCGGCGCATCCCGGCGGCGCGCCCGCAGCCGGTGACGCTGGCGCTCAACAAACCGGTCGGCGTCATCACCACCCTGCACGACCCGCAACGCCGCAAGACGGTTCGCGACCTCGTGCCTCACATCGCCGGCCTCGTCCCGGTGGGGCGGCTCGACGCCGACAGCCGCGGCCTGCTGCTGCTCACCAGCGACGGCGAGCTGGCCCACCGGGTGGCGCATCCGCGGCACGGCCTCCACAAGGTGTACCGGGTCACTCCCGCGAGCGCGTTGACCGACGAGCAGGTGCGCACCATGATCGGCGGCGTCGAGCTCGACGATGGCCCGGCGGCGGCGCTTGACGTGCGCGGTGTGCCGGGCAGCACCGTGGTCGACGTGATCATGGGGGAGGGGCGCAAGCGCGTGGTGCGGCGGCTCTTCGCCGCGGTCGGCAACGGCGTGGTCGACCTCTGCCGCATCGCGGTGGGTCCGATCACGCTCGGTGACCTCGAAGAGGGACGGAGCCGCACCCTCGTCGACGACGAGGTCGCCGCGTTGCGCGTCGCGGCGGGCGCGTGAACGGCGTGCCCATCGTGACCGTCGACGGCCCCGCCGGCAGCGGCAAGTCGACGCTCGGGCGTGCGCTGGCCTCCAGGCTTGCCCTGCCGCTCATCGACACCGGTCTCTTCTACCGCGGACTGATGGTGGCCGCGGTGCGGGCCGGGCTCGACGGCAGCGACCCGGCGGCGCTGGGCACGCTCGCTCGCACGACCTCGCTGGTCATCGACACCGATCCGGGCTCTGACGGTGCCGCAGTCCTCGTGGACGGGGTGACCGCCGGCGCACAGCTGCATGATCCGCGCCACGCGGCCCTGCTGGCGGCGATCGCCGGCGAACCCGAGGTCCGCGCCGCGGTTCTCGCGCTGCAGCGCCAACCCGCGATCAACGGTGCGGTGGCCGTGGGACGCGACTGCGGAACCGTGGTGTTCCCGCACGCTGCCGTGAAGTTCTACCTCGACGCACCGCAGGCGGTGCGCGAGCAGCGGCGCACGGCCCAGCTGCTGGCGCGCGGGGCCGAGGCCGACGGCAGCACCATCCGGGCCGAGGTCGGGGAGAGGGACCGCAGCGATTCGCAGCGCACCGCCTCGCCGCTGCGCCGCGCCGACGACGCTCACGTCATCGACACGTCGACGATGGGCAGGGACGAGATGATCACCCATGCGCTCACGGTGTGCGCCGCGGCCGGGCTTCGGCCGGGTCTGACTGGATGAGGTACGCGCTGCTGCGCCTCATCATGCGGCTCCTCGCCGCCACGATCCTGGGACCGCGGCTGCACGTCGAGGGATTGCACAACGTGCCTCGCACCGGCGGCGCGCTGGTGGTCGGCAACCACATCAGCGCCGCCGATCCACCGTTGACGGGGGCGCTGATCCCCCGCCTTGACGTTCATTACATGGCCAAGAGCGAGCACTTCGCCCGCCGCCGCTGGCGCTGGCTGTTCCGTGCCTTCAACGCCTACCCGGTGGTGCGCGGCAGCGCTGACCGAACCGCGCTGCGCACCACCCTGGAGCTGCTCCGCGACGGTCACGTGGTTCTCGTCTACCCTGAGGGCTCACGGTCGCCCAACGGGCGGCTGCGCGAACCCCAGCCCGGGGTCGGGTTCATCGCCAGGCACGGCGGCGTGCCGGTGATCCCGGCAGCGGTGTGGGGCACGGAGAAGGTCCTGCCGCGCGGCACCAACCGCATCCGCCGCGGCCCGGTCCACCTCAGGTACGGCGTCCCGGTGACGCTGCCCGCCGCCGGTCAGGGATCACACGGCGACAACCATGCCGCCGCGGCGGCGATCATGGAGGCGATCTCGCAGATGCTGCCGCCCGAGTACCGCGCGACTGACAGCGCGGCGAGGCCGCCGGCAGCCTGAGCGAGCCCCGGCTCCGACTCGGACGGTCTCTACAATCGGGCGGTGTCTGCACCCCGCGAGTTCGTCGCCTTCGACCTCGAGACCACAGGTCTGTCGCCGAAGACGGACCGGGTGCTCGAGATCGGGGCGGTGCGCTTCGATGTCGAGATGCGCCGGCTTGGCGAGCTGGCGATCGTCGTCGACCCGGGGGTGGCCATCCCGCTCGCCGTCCAGCGACTCGTCGGGCTGGACGCCGCTGACGTCGCCGGCGCGCCCTCACCGGTCGAGGGTGTCGCGCAGCTCGCCGACTTCTGCGACGGTGCAGAGCTCGTCGCCCACGGCGCCGGCTTCGACATCACCTTCTGCGCCGGGCTGGTGCCTGCGGCGTTCGCGCGACGGCGCGTGCTCGACACCCTGGAGTTCGCGCGCATCCTGCTGCCGGTGGCCGCCTCCCACAGCCTGCCACTGCTCAGCGCGGCGCTGGCCATCGAGCACGACCGTCCGCACCGCGCACTCAGCGACGCCTCGGCGACACACCTTCTGTTCGCCCACCTCCGCTCGACCGCTGAGGCGCTGCCCGTTGACGTCCTCGCCCAGGTGCGCCGGGTGGCCGCACAGGGCGGTGGCGAGCTCGACCGGTTCTTCTCAGAGGTGGTCCGCTCCGACGGCGACCCGATGCGACGGTCGTGGGCCGGGGCCCAGCGGGGCGCTCCGCCGCCGCCGCCGCCGACGGGACCGCCGCCGGCCGACATCGTCGCCACAGCGATGACGCTGCTCGGCCCGGACGGTCCGCTGGCCGCGGCGGACAGCGCCTACGAGCTGCGTGAGACGCAGCTGGAGATGACCCGCGCCGTGGCCCAGGCGGTGCAGCGGCGCCGCCGCCTCATCGTCGAGGCCGGGACCGGCGTGGGCAAATCGCTCGCCTACCTGGTGCCACTGGCGCTCAACAGCCGCAACGGGCGCCGCGCGGTGGTGGCCACCCGAACCATCACCCTGCAGGAGCAGCTGATGAGCCGCGACCTGCCGATGGTCGAGCGCATCGTCGGCGCACCCGTGCCCGCCGCGCTCCTCAAGGGGCGCAACCACCAGCTCAGCCTGAGGCGCTGGCATCGCTTCCTGCGCTCGCCCGACACCGGCGCGCACGGACCTGACCTGGACCGCATCCGGTTCAAGCTGAAGCTGCTGGCCTGGCTTGCACAGACAGAGGACGGCGACCGTGCCGAGCTGCACCTCACCGGTGTCGACGAGGCGCTCTGGCGCCACGTCGAGTCCGATGGTGGTGACTGCCTGGGCTCGGCGTGTGCCAACTGGCAGGACAACCGCTGCTTCATGGTGGCCGCGCGACGCACCGCCGAGTCGGCGTCCATCGTGATCACCAACCATGCCCTGCTCCTCGCCGATGCTGCCGCCGGCGGCCACGCGCTCGGCGAGCATGAGGTTCTGGTCATCGACGAGGCTCACCACCTCGAGGAGGCGGCCACCGACCAGCTCGGCATCAACCTGCGCGCCGCCGACGTCCTTGTCGTCGTCGACCGCCTCGGCCTCGCCGGGGGCGAGCTCGGCGCCGGCCTCGCCGTCGCGCGCGAGGCGGCGATCCGGCTCTTCGGGGACGTTAAGGGCCGGATCGGCGAGGTTCTCGGCGCCGACCACAGCGGCAACGCCACAGTCGGGCTCAGCGACGAGGTGCGCGAGGGCCATGGACACGCCGTGCTCCTGCGCTCGGCCCAGCATGCCGTCGACAGCTG
Organism: Candidatus Dormiibacterota bacterium; assembly: GCA_036276135.1. GTDB lineage: Bacteria > Chloroflexota > Dormibacteria > Aeolococcales > Aeolococcaceae > Aeolococcus. Next base: position 33,990 of record DATBEL010000072.1, on the reverse strand, counting down.
GCATGCCGCCGCCTCCAGGCTGCGCGAGGCCGAGCACGCGTCGTCGCTGCAGGTCGAGCTGCTGCCCCAGCCCGACCGTGCCGACCAGGAACGGCTGCTCGCCGCCGCCGCCCTCGACGAGCTGGCCGTCGCCGTGGAGCGGGTGCTGCTGCGCCCGCGTGAGCAGCACGTCGCCTGGCTCGCGCTGCGCGCCGAGCAGGGCGAGCTGCACGAGGCCCCGGTGAGCGTCGCCGACCCGCTGCGCGACTCCGTCTTCACTCGCGCCGACACGGTGGTGGCCACCTCGGCGACCCTGGCGGTCGCCGGCGACTTCGGCTTCACCCGCACCCGGCTGGGGCTCGAGGGGGCGGACGAGGTGCTCCTCAGCTCGCCGTACGACTTCTTCGAGCAGGCGCTCTGCCTTCTCCCATCCGACGTGCCGCCCTACGACGCCCCGGGGAACGACCATGCCCTGGCGGCGCTGATCGGCGACACCGCCGACCGGCTCGGCGGCAGCACCCTGGCGCTGTTCACCGGCTACGGCCCGCTTCGCCGCGTGCACGCCCTGCTGGGGCCGCGGATGGAGGCGAGTGGCATCGCCCTGCTGGGCCAGGGCCTCGACGGCACCCGGCGGCAGATCCTGGCCGGCTTCCTGGCCAACCAGCGCACCGTGCTGCTCGGCACCAGCAGCTTCTGGGAGGGAATCGACGTGCCCGGTGACGCTCTGCGCTGCGTGGTCATCGCCAAACTCCCGTTCGCGGTGCCGTCCGACCCGCTGGTGCGCGCACGCACGCAGACCCTCGCCGATCCCTTCGGCCAGTACGTCCTGCCCCAGGCGGTGCTGCGCCTGCGCCAGGCCTTCGGCAGGCTGATCCGGCGGAGCAGCGATCGCGGCGCGGTCGTGATCTGCGACGAGCGGCTGCGCAGCCGCGACTACGGGGAGAGGTTCCTGGCGGCTCTGCCTCCGGCGGCTGTCGCCATCCTGCCCGTCGCCGACGTCGGCGAGGCGGTGGCTGATTTCGTGATCCACCGCCGCGTTCCTGAGGTGACACGGCGGGGCGCTTCGGATCGACAATCGGCGCAGGATCACCACATGCACGAGGAGCCCGCATGACCGTGACCGGCGCGCCGCCGGCGGAGACGACGGTGCTGCCGCCCGCACCGGGGCCGCAGGCCACCACCGCCGGGCCCCCGGGGGACGGCACCGACGTGGTGGTGACGCTGGCCCAGATCGCGCCGCGACTGGGCGACGTGGCGGCCAACCTCGAGCGGCACCTCGAGCTGATCGCGGACGCAGAGTCGGGCGGTGCTGCGCTGGTCGTGTTCCCGGAGCTGTCCCTGACCGGCTACTTCCTCAAGGACCTGGTGCCCGACGTGGCCCTGCGCGAGCAGGCCGACGAGCTGCTCCGCCTGGCGGCGGCATCGGAGTCCATCGACGTGGTGGCGGGCTGCGTGCTCGAGAGCGACGACGCCCGCTTCTACAACGCCGGGCTGTACTTCTCGGGCGGCCGCATCCACCACGTCCATCGCAAGGTCTACCTGCCCACCTACGGCCTCTTCGACGAGGCTCGGTACCTGGCGCAGGGCGACCGCTTCCGCAGCTTCGCCGCCCCCCTGCGCGTCGCCGTGCCGCCGCGACCGTGGACCGCGGGAATGCTGGTCTGCGAGGACATGTGGCACCCGACGGCGGTGGGACTGCTGGCGCGCCAGGGGATCGAGCTCTTCATCTGCCCGTCGGCGTCGCCCGGACGCGGCGTGGTCCGCGGCCACGCGCTCGGCACCGCCCGCAGCTACGACTCGATGACGCGAACCTACGCCCAGCTCTTCACGTCGTACCTTCTGTACTGCAACCGCGTCGGCTTCGAGGACGGCATCAGCTTCTGGGGCGGCTCGCGCGTGGTCGGACCCGACGGCCGCCTGCTCGACGACCCCGCCGGCGACGACGATTGCCTGGTCACGCACCGCATCGACCTCGCCGCCGTCCGCCGTGCCCGCATCGCCAACCCCCTGCTCAGGGATGAACGACATGACATCAACGATGCCGAGACAGAGCGACTCCGGAACCGACGCGCTCTCGATTGACAGCGCGGTCGTGCGCGACCTGCTGGTCGGGTTCGTGCGCAACGAGGTGCGCAAGGTCGGTTTCGAGCGCGTCGTGGTGGGCCTCTCCGGCGGCGTCGACTCCGCGCTGAGCGCGGCCATCGCGTGCGCCGCGCTCGGCCCGGCGAATGTGCTGCCGGTGCTGATGCCCTACCGCACCTCGTCGTCCGCGTCGGAGGCCGATGCGCGAGCTGTGTGCGCACACCTGGGACTGACGCCGACCCTGGTCGACATCTCGCCACAGATCGATGCCTACTTCGAAGGTTTCCCGGACGCGGATCGGGGCCGCCGCGGCAACAAGATGGCGCGCGAGCGGATGACCATCCTCTACGACAAGTCGTGGGCTCACCACGCGCTGGTCATCGGCACCAGCAACAAGACCGAGCTTCTGCTCGGCTACAGCACGCTGTTCGGCGACATGGCGAGCGCGCTCAACCCGCTCGGCGACCTCTACAAGACGCAGGTCTGGGCGCTGGCTCACGCCATGAGCCTCCCCGCCGCGGTCATCGACAAGGCGCCCAGCGCCGACCTCTGGGAGGGGCAATCCGACGAGCAGGAGCTCGGCTTCGCGTACCCGCTGGTTGACGCGGTGCTGTACCACATGGTCGACGAACGCCGCACGCGCGCGGAGCTGCGCGCGCTGGGCTTCGAGGATGAGTTCGTCGAGGACATCGGCCGCCGGGTGCGGCTCAGCCAGTACAAGCGGCGTCCGCCGATCATCGCCAAGCTCTCGGCGCGCACCATCGACCGCGATTTCCGCTACCCCAGGGATTGGGGTACTTGACCGGTCGCGACCCGGGACGGCTGTACGTCGTCGCCACGCCCATCGGCAACCTCGAGGACATCACCCTGCGCGCGCTCCGCGTTCTCGGCGAATGCGACGCGGTGGTGGCCGAGGACACCAGGAGGACGCGGCAGCTGCTCACCGCCCACGGCATCTCCCGTCCGCTGCATTCGCTGCCGGCTCACGACGAGCAACGGCGCGTTCCCGCGCTGGTCGACCGCCTCCTGGCCGGGCAGACGCTGGCGCTCTGCACCGACGCCGGCACACCGGTGATGAGCGACCCGGGCGCCGCGCTGGTCGCCGCAGCCAGGGGGGCGGGCGTGACGGTGGTGCCGGTGCCCGGCGCATCGGCGCTCACCACCGCCGTGGCGGGCAGCGGCCTGCACGGTGATCGAGTGTGCTTCCTCGGGTTCCTGCCACGCAGCCCGGGCAAGTTGCGCCGCGCCGTCGACGCGGCGCTCACCCTGGGGGGCACCGTGGTCTTCTACGAATCACCCCTGCGACTGGCCCGGACCCTGGCGCTCATCGCCCCGAGCTGCGGCGAACGCCCGGTGGTGGTCGCCAGGGAATTGACTAAAGTCCATGAGACCTTCCACACGGGCACGGCCGCGACGCTGGCGGAGGCGTTCGCCGCGCACCCGCCACGGGGCGAGTGCACCGTCCTCATCGGAGCCAGCTGACGTGACCCGACCGGCGCACACGTACTACCTGACCGCGGCAATCGACTACGTCAACGGCGATCCCCACCTCGGCCACGCCTACGAGAAGATCGGCTGCGACGTGCTCGCCCGCCATCGGCGGCTGCGCGGCGACGACGTGCGCTTCACCGTCGGCAGCGACGAGCACAGCCAGTCGGTGGAGCGCGCCGCGCGGGTCGCGGGCATGGCGCCAGCGGACTTCTCCATCCGCCAGGTGGCGGCGTTCACCGCGATGATGCGAGCCTTCGACATCGAACCGACGCAGTTCGTGCGCACCAGCGGCGATGCCAACCGTCGCACCTCCGAAACGCTGTGGCGGGCCGTCGCCGAGAGCGGCCACATCTACAAGGACTGGTACCGCGCCTGGTTCTGTCCCTCGTGCGAGCAGTACTACACCGAGAAGGAGATCAAGGCCGGGATGTGCCCGGTTCACGACCGTCCCGTCGAGTGGGTCGAGGAGCAGAACTGGTTCTTCGCGCTCAGCGCCTTCGAGTCACGGCTGCTCGCGCTCTACGAGGAGCACCCGCAGTTCGTCGTGCCCGAGGCGCGCCGCAACGAGATGCTCAACGTGATCCGCGGCGGCCTGACCGACATCAGCATCTCGCGCGGGTTCTCGCACTGGGGCATTCCGGTGCCGGGTGATGAGTCGCAGGTCATCTGGGTGTGGTTCGACGCGCTGCCCGCCTACCTGACCGGCGTCGGCTACCCCGATGACGAGGAGCAGCTCTCGCGCTTCTGGCCGGCGGACGTGCACGTCATCGGCAAGGACATCACCCGCTTCCATGCGGTGGTCTGGCCGGCCATGCTGATGGCGGCCGGCCTGGCCGTGCCACGCAAGGTGCATGCCCACGGCTTCGTCACCCTCGGCGGGGAGAAGATGAGCAAGAGCCGCGGCATCTTCGTGGAGCCCGTCCAGCTGGTCGAACGCTTCGGCAGCGACGCGGTGCGCTGGGTGCTCCTCAGCGAGGTGCCGTTCGATCGCGACGGCGACTTCTCCCTGAGCAACTTCGTCGACCGCTACAACGCCGACCTGGCCAACGACTACGGCAACCTCGTGTCGCGCACCACCAAGATGGTGCAGCGCTACTTCGCCGGTCGCGTCCCGTCGCCAGCAGCGCGCCTGCCGATCGACGACGACCTGCGAAGCACCGCCGCGCGCTTCGTGCCTGTGTACGACGCGGCGCTGGACGAGCTGCGCTTCAGCGAGGCCCTGGCGGCGGCAATGCAGCTGGTGGGTCGGGCCAACAAGTACATCGAGGAAACGGCACCCTGGACCCTGCACCGCACCGACGACCCGCGGTTGGCAACGGTGTGTGCGGAGCTTCTCGAGGCCATCCGTGTGTCGACGATGCTGCTCCACCCGTTCATCCCCCGGGCAACCTCGCGCGTCGCGGAGGAGATGGGGCTGACGCTGGCCGGCGACCTCACCGACGAGTTGCGGGCATGGCCGCGGCTGCCCGCGGGGGCGGAGATCACCGTCGGGGAGATCCTCTTCCCCCGGCTGGATCGCGAGGCCATCCTCAGCGCCGAATGACGGACCACGCATTCGAGGCGCCGTTGGTCGACACCCACTGCCACCTGGTGCTGCTCGACGAGCGCGGGCTCCTCGAGGCAGCGTTGGACAGTGCCGCCGCAGCCGGGGTGACCCAGATCGTCAGCGTCGGGCTCAACGTGGAGGATTCCGACCGTAACCGGGTCATCGCCGAGGCACACGACAACGTCTGGTACACGGTCGGCTGGCATCCTCACGAACCGCTGGCGCCCGACGCCGCCCAGCTGCGTGCGCTCGAGGAGCTCCTGTGTCACCCGAGGGCGGTTGCGGTGGGGGAGATCGGGCTGGACCTCTTCTTTCGACCCGGCTACCACGACACTCCGCTGGACGAACAGCGACGAGCCATGCACACCATGCTCGAGCTTGCGGGTGCACACCGCAAACCCGTCGTGGTCCACGATCGTGACGCCCACCCCGAGGTGCTCGCCACCATCCGCGAGCACCCGGCAGTGCGCGGTGTCATGCACTGCTTCAGCGGTGACGCCGGCTTCGCCCAGGAGTGCGTGGCGGCCGGTTATGCCATCTCGTTCTCCGGGATCGTCACCTTTCCGCGGAGCGAGCCGATCCAGGCCGCGGCGGCAGCCGTGGGGGAGCGCGACTACGTTGTCGAGACCGACTCTCCGTTCCTGGCGCCGGTGCCTCACCGCGGCCGGCCCAACCTGCCCGGGTACGTCGCCGCGACCGCAGGGACCGTGGCGCGGCTGCGTGGGGTGGAGGAGAACGAGGTGCGTGCCCAGAGCACTGTGACCGCTCGCCGGCTCTTCAACCTGCCCGGGGCGGCGAGGTGACCGACGCGCGATCCCCGGCGCCGGACCTCACCGACACGGACACCCTGCACGCGGTGGCGCGCCGCGCCGGGCTGGTTGCCAAGCACCGGCTCGGTCAGAACTTCCTGGTCGACCGTGAGGTCCTCGACGACATCGTCGCCGCGCTGGCACCGACGGCAGAGGAGGACGTCCTCGAGGTGGGCCCGGGCATCGGCACTCTGACCGGCGAGCTGGCCGCGCGCGCGCGTCGCGTCGTGGCCGTGGACATCGACGAGCGGTGCGTGCAGGCCACCCGGACGACCCAGCGCGGGCGATCCAATGTCGAGGTGGTGCGCGCCGACGCGCTCACCGTCGAGCCGCAGTCGCTGGGGCTGGGGGACGGCTGGATCGCCGCCGGCAACATCCCCTACGGCATCACCACCCCGCTGCTGACCCGTCTGTTCGAGCTGGCGTCGCCACCGGGGCGCGGAGTCTTCCTGGTTCAGCGCGAGGTGGCGGCGCGTCTGGCGGCGGGGTCCGGCGGGTGGAGCCTGGCCACCGTGGCGGTGAGAAGCGTCGCCACGGTGGATCGCCTTCGTGACGTGGCTCCAACCAGCTTCGACCCGGCGCCGGCGGTGCATTCGACCCTTGTCCGGCTGCGGCCGGCGGCGCAGCTCAGCCCAGGCGATCGCGCCGCCGTCCTCGACATCGCCCGCGCGGCGTTCCAGATGCGCCGCAAGACGCTCCGCCACGGGATCACCCGCGCCGCCGGTGGCGACGAGCGGCGTGGCCTGGCGTGGCTGGCGGCCGCCGGCATCGACCCGGGGCGCCGCCCCGGCACTCTCGACATCGCCGAATGGCACCGCATCGCCCTGTGCGCCCGTACCCTTGACGCGCAGCCGTGACCGAACCGAGCATCTCCTTCCAGCCCGGCGACGAGGTCGCGCCGCCCGCGTCTCGCCGGCTCCACGCCGCGCGGGCGGCGGTGCCGCCGCTGATCGAGGAACGCCGGGGTTTCCGTGCGGTGATCTCGCGGCCGGATTTCCGCAAGCTGTGGCTGGCCCAGGCGGCGAGTCAGCTGGCCGACAAGTTCCTGATGTTCACCCTGCTCATCGTCGTCTTCGACCTGAGCCGTCGGGCGTCGGTCCAGTCGGTGTTGATGATCGCCTACACGCTTCCGTCGGTGTTCCTCAGCGCGCCCGCGGGAGTCATCGCCGATCGCTACGACAAGCGAACCCTGATGATCGCCACCAACGTCATCCGCGGTGTCCTGGTGTTGCTGATCCCGCTGATCGAGGTGCTGCCCGTCGTCGGGCACCAGGCCTGGCCACTGATCGTGATCACGTTCCTGTTCAGCGGCGTGGGCCAGGTGTTCGCGCCGGCGGAGGCGGCGAGCATCCCGTCGTTGGTGCGACGCGGCCAGATCATGGGCGCAACCTCGCTGTTCATGACCACGGTGATCCTCACCCTGGTGCTCGGCGTGCCGGCGGCGACGCTGGCCATTCGGCTGGTGGGCGAACGCGCCCCGTTCTACATCGCCGCCGGCCTGTTCGCGCTTGCCGCCATCGCCATCTGGCGTATCGGCACCTCGCTGCGCGCGGTGCGCTCGGCGCCGCAACACACGCCGAGCCTGCGCAGTGAGCTTCGCGAGGGGATCAGGCTGATCGCCGGCAACCCGGCGATCCGGCTTGGCCTGTACCAGCTGGCCATCGCGCTGGTGGTCGTCTTCACGGTGTTCGCGCTGGGACCGGTGTTCATGGTCCGTGAGCTGCAGCGCTCCGACCAGGACACCTACCTGGTCCTCATCCCGGCGACGCTGGGGCTCGTGGCCATGGCCGCGGCGCTGGCCCAGCGTCCCAGCGCCTCACTCTCCAAGGCCACAACGCTGATCGCCGCGCTCGGCGTGGGCGGAGCGTCGCTCGCCGCGATCGGGATCGCGCCGCCGCTGTTCAATCACTTCGGATGGGATGGCGCCCTGGTACCGGTGGTGCTGGTGCTCAGCGGTGTGTTCGGCTGCGCCCTCGGCGCGCTGCTGATCCCCGCCTTCACCGTGCTCCAAGAGCGGACGGACGAGGAGTCCCGGGGGCGGATCTTCGGCAGCATCTTCGCCGTCATCAATGCGGCGGTGGCGATCCCGCTGCTCGTCGCCGGGATCATCGCCGACGCCGTCGGGGTTGCCAGCGTTGTGGCCGGACTTGGCGTCATCATCGTGATCGGCGCCGTGGTCGCTCGGCTGGCCTTCCGGCAGCAGTTGGCGGTGCTGGACGTGGTGATGGACGGCGACGACTGAACCCGCCGCCGGCGGCTGTCGTCGCGGCCGTGCAACGACGTCGTCGCGGCTGTGTCATATCTCCCTCGGTCCCGCCACCCGGTGCAAAGCTGGCCGGCACCGTTCCCCATGCGGTTTTGCCCAGGGAAAGTGGAGAGGACAGAGATGCGGGCCATCGTCACGTGCGAGTGCTGCGGCCATCGTCAGGCCGTTGCCCGGCCCATCCGCTCGCCCGAGGCGTTCCACGTCGTCTGCCACGAGTGCGAGGGCGTCCTCCGGGTGGAGGTGACCGCCAACGACCTGAGCACGGCCCAGAAGACCGTGGGCCGCTCGCGGAAGGCGACGGTTTGGAGTCCGTAACGGCTGGGGGTATCCTGTCCGGCTGGTATCATCAGCGGACTTCCGCGGGCCGGGTGCCGGTCGTGCGTCCCGGGCGCATAGCTCAGCTGGTACGAGCGCTGCGTTGACATCGCAGAGGTCTCTGGTTCGAATCCAGATGCGCCCACCACCACCTCCCCCGACCGTGAATCGAGGAATGATCCACCGGCGATGGCCTGCTACGCAGGACTGTCGGTGCAGCACATCCATGCCGTGATGCCCGCTCAGCGCCTGGTCGAAGAGCTCATCGCCAAGCTTTGACCGACGCCGGTCGTGCCGACGATGCAATGTTGCCCCTGCTGACCCGCGTCCATCATCGTGACACATCTTAAGAACTCTTCATTCTCAGATCCTGCGCACACTTTGCGCACAGGTCCTCCGACGCCTTCCAAACCAGTTGTCCACACTTTGCACAGGCTCGTGTCCTGCCGCAAGAGTGTTGTGCACCGAGGTCACGCGCGCATGCACCAGATGACTCATTGACAACGCGCGTGAGCCGCGCCGTACACTGCCGCCCGTGGCAGCCCAGGAGAATATCGGTCCGGACGAAGCGCAGCGTCCGCAGCGTCGCATCTGTGCGCGACGTGGCTGCGCGGTACGGGTGAACAAGGCAACAGCAAAGTACTGCAGCGTGCGCTGCTGCTCGCTCGACCCCGAGCGTCACGCGCGACTCAGCTTGTCAGCCCGGCGTTCGACACGTCGCGTCATTCCAATGACGCGACAGCTCAGTCTCGGGCTGGTGGCGGCCAACAATCCAGAGGCGGCGCTGGCCATGTTCTCCGAGGGACGCGAGGACGTCCCGCGCGGCATGTCCCGGCTCTGCAGCTGACAGGGCCTCAACACTGCGGCGTCGACCCGCCCGGCGGCATCTCTACAATTCGCGGCCATGCCCGACGACATCGTCGACGACTCCGCCGAGGCAGGTCCGCCGCTCGCAGTCCCGGCTGAACTGACCCTCGACATCCTTCGCCACAGCGCGGCGCACCTGATGGCCGCCGCGGTGGTCGAGCTGTACCCCGGCGCGGAGTACGACGTCGGCCCGGCCACGGAGGAGGGCTTCTTCTACAACTTCCGCCTTCCGGATGGCGCGCACTTCGTGGAGGAGGACCTCTCGCGAATCGAGGCCAGGATGAGGGAGCTGGCCAAAAGGCGGATCCCCTTCGAACGCGAGGTGATGTCTCGGGACGAGGCACGCCGGCTCTTCAGCGACCTTCAGCAGACCTTCAAGGTGGACATCATCGACCGCATGGGCGACGAGGTGGCGGAGGTCGGCATCTACCGCACCGGCGATTTCATCGACCTCTGCCGCGGCCCACACGTCGCCCACTCCGGCCGGCTTCGCACCGTCAAGCTGCTGCGCGTCGCCGGCGTCTACTGGCGCGGTGACGAGCGCAACGAGCAGCTGCAGCGCGTGTACGGAACCGCGTTCTTCGAGCGCGAGCAGCTCGACGCGTTCATCGCCCAGCGCGAAGAGGCCAGGCGTCGTGACCACCGCCGGCTCGGCGTCGAGCTCGATCTCTTCCACCTCTCCGAGCATTCCCCGGGCTCGCCGTTCTGGCATCCCAACGGGATGGTCATCTGGAACACGCTCGAGGACCTGCGTCGCGAGGAGAACCGCAAGCGAGGTTACCTCGAGGTCAAGACACCTCTGCTCTTCGACGTCGACACCTACAAGACGTCGGGGCACTACGAGAACTATGCGGAGAACATCTTCTTCGTCTCCTCACGCGACGAGGGGACGCAGTTCGCGCTCAAGCCGATGAACTGTCCTGGCCACATGCTCCTCTTCGGCTCCGGCATGCGCAGCTATCGCGAGCTGCCGATCCGCTATGCGGAGTCGTCCACCCTGCACCGTGACGAGCGCAGCGGAACCCTGCACGGCCTGCTCCGGGTGCGCCACATCACCCAGGACGACGCACACATCTTCTGCACCGACGACCAGATCCAGGACGAGATCCACGGCATGGTGGAGTACGCGAACCACCTCTACGCGATGCTCGGCGTCACCCCTCGGGCGGAGCTGTCGACGCGACCGGAGAAGCGGCTGGGAACCGAGGATCAGTGGGACCGGGCTGAGTCGGCCCTCGAACAGGCGCTGCAGGGGCATGGGATGGACTACGTCATCTCACCAGGGGAGGGGACCTTCTACGGCCCCAAGATCGACCTGCACATGACCGACTCGATCGGCCGGTCCTGGCAGATGGGGACCATCCAGCTCGATTACCAGATGCCGTCGCGGTTCGGGCTCAGCTACGTGGGAGCCGACGGGCAGGACCACACCCCGGTTGTCATCCATCGTGCGCTCCTGGGCTCGCTGGAGAGGTGCATCGGCATCCTCACCGAGCACTACGCCGGGCACTTTCCCCTGTGGCTGGCCCCCGTGCAGTGCGAGATCGTCCCCGTCCAGGACGACGCCCCCGAGGTGGTCGGCTACGCACACAGCCTGCGCGAGGTGATGCGCGCCGCGGGGATCCGGGCGACGGTCAGCGACAAGCCGGGTCAGCGGATGCAGGCGCGCATCCGCGACGCCATGACCCAGAAGGTGCCGTATGTCGTGGTCGTCGGCCGCAACGATCTCGAGCGGGGCGACGACGTGGTCAACGTGCGTTCGACCCGGGCCGGCACCCAGGAGAACATGGCCGTGGCCGAGCTGGTCGCGCGGATGGAGCGCGAGGTCGCCGAGCGGATCTCGACCTGATCGGTCGCCATGACACGGCCGGGACGACTGCTCATCGACATCGTCAATGAGCTCTTCCCGGACAGTGACCCGGCTGCGCTGATCGGCAGCGGGAATGTCCTCGTCGATGGGCTGCCGGTCAGCAGCGAACGCTCGCGGGTGCGACCCGGCGCCCATGTGAGCGTGCGGGCGCATGACGACCTTCGCGGTTCGGCGAAGCTGCGCGCCGCTCTCAGCTCATTCGACCTGGTCGTCGACGGGCGCGTCGCGCTCGACGTCGGTGCCGCCGCCGGCGGATTCACCGCCGTCCTCCTCGAGGCGGGGGCGCGGCGGGTGTACGCAGTCGACGTGGGCCACGGCCAGCTTCGCGGCTCGCTGCGGCAGGACCCGCGCGTCGTCAACCTCGAGGCCACCAACGTCGCCGACCTCGACCCCACGCTGGTGCCGGACAGCATCGACGTCGTCGTTGTCGATGTCTCGTACCTGAGCCTGGCGGCTGCCGTCATGCAGCTGCACGGTGTCGCGCTGGCCCCGGGCGCGGTCTTGGTGGGACTGGTGAAGCCGATGTTCGAGCTCCGCGCGGCCACCGCTCCCAGCGACCGGGGCAGCCTCGATGCCGCCCTGGCCGCCGCGTCGGCAGGGGTTGCCGCCGCGGGCTGGTCGGTGCGCGGCTCCATCGATTCGCCGGTGACCGGCGCTCGCGGAGCGCGAGAGATGCTCCTGTTCGCTGTCCACGAGTGAAGTCACAGCGGTCGCGGAGTGATATGCTCGGCCGTCGGACGCCATCGTGGCGCCGCCAAGAGGGTCCGTGTGCTGCGGCCCCCACCTTCCGGGTTCGCCTTGGAGGTCCAGATCAATCCGGGCCTGGATAGCGGATCGCTGTCCAGGTTTTTGTGTTTTGGAGGTTTCCACCCATCGCCTTTCGAGAGTTGAGGATCAACGAGCAGATCCGCATCCCGCAGGTTCGTCTCTTCGACGACACCACTGATGAAGCGCTCGGCATCGTCACCATCGAGCAGGCCCGCCAGCTCGCCGTCGACCGCGGTCTCGACCTCGTCGAGGTGGCTCCGCTGGCCCAACCCCCGGTGTGCCGGCTCATGGACTACGGGCGTTTCAAGTTCGAGGCCCTGAAGCGCGAGAAGGACAGTCGCAGGGACCACAACGTGGTCCAGCTCAAGGAACAGAAGCTGCGTCCGAAGATCTCGGACAACGATTTCCGCACCAAGCTGGCCAAGGTGAAACAGTTCCTCGGTGAGGGTGACAAGGTCAAGCTGACGATCATGTTCCGCGGCAGGGAGATGGTCCACCAGGAGTTCGGCCGCAAGCTGCTCGATCGCATGACCGAAGAGCTCAGTGACCTCGCGATCATCGAGCGATCCCCACTGGTCGAAGGCAGGAACATGATCATGATCCTCAGCCCGACGACCAAGAAGCATGCCCGGGGCGATCGCCCGCACGACGACCGCGGCCACGCGCCGGAGCACGCTGCCGCCGGCAACGGCAGTGCCAGCGTGGAGCCGCCTGCCCCGAATGTGCAGCAGAGCCCACCCGCGACCGCGCCCGCCGTCGCGACAGAGGCGGCCACAGTTGCGAGTCCCGCCTCCACTGCGAGGCCGGCGACAGCGGCCAAGCCGGCGTCGGGCGCCAAGAGGGCCCCGGCGGCCGCGAAGAGGACAACCGCTGCCGCCTCCAGGACAACCACCAGCGCCGCACCAGAGCGGAGGGAAGAGAATGCCGAAGATTCGAACGCATAAGGCGACGCAGAAGCGCTTTCGCATCACCAGCACGGGCAAGGTGATGAGGCGCAAGGCCTTCAAGTCGCACATGCTCGAACACAAGAGCGGCAAGCGCAAGCGGGTGATGAACAAGCAGCAGCCGGTGTCGCCGGCGGACGTCAAGCACGTGCGCCGCCTGGCCCCCTACCTGTAGGACGGAGGAGAGACCATGGCGAGAGTCAAGAGGGGCGTCACAGGCCGTGCCCGCCACAAGAAGATCCTCGAGCTGGCCGAGGGGATGCAGGGCGACCGCAGGCTGCACTTCAAGGCGGCCAACGAGGCGGTCATGCACTCGCTGTCGTACCAGTATCGAGACCGCAAGCTGCGCAAGGGTGACATGCGTGGTCTCTGGATCACGCGCATCAACGCGGCGGCCCGGCAGAACGGGTTGGCCTACAACCAGTTCATGCACGGGCTGAAGAACGCGGGCATCGACATCAACAGGAAGATGCTCGCCGACCTGGCCGTCGAGGATTCGGCGTCGTTCACCCAGCTCGTCGAGGTGGCCAGGGGCGCTCTGACGTCGGCGTGACCGGCAACCGCGGCGAGCCAGCGCCGGCAGCGGCGGAGCAGACGTCTGGGCCTGACGTGCATACCGTGGCCGCGGCCGCTCTCGAGGAGGTGGTGGCGGCCACCGACGCGGCGACGCTCGACGCCGTCCGCTCGCGGTACCTCGGCCGCGGCGACGGCCTGCTCACCGTCTTTCGCAAGCGCATCGGCGTGACCCAGGACGCCGACGCCCGCCGCGCCCTCGGCCAGACCGTCAACGCGTTGGTGGAGAGGGTCACCGAGGCCATCGATGAGCGACGCACCGCCCTCGCCACCGCGGGCGACGGCGCCGGTCCCGACGCGATCGACCTGAGCTGGCCGCCCCCACCCCTGCGTCGCGGCCACCTCCATCCCGTTTCGCGCGTGATCCGCGACGTGCGGCGCATCTTTGCCCAGCTCGGCTACATCGCCGTCGAGGGTCCCGAGGTTGAGTACGACCGGTACAACTTCACCCTGGTCAACATGCCGCCGGGACACCCGTCGCGGGCCACCCAGGACACCTTCTACCTCGACGATGACCGGCTGCTGCGCACCCATACCTCGCCGGTCCAGGTCCGCAGCATGCTGGTGCGCGGCGCTCCGCAGCGCATCATCGTCCCGGGCAAGGCGTTCCGGCGTGACTACGACGCCACCCACTTCCCCATGTTCTTCCAGGTGGAGGGGATGTGCATCGACGAGGGCATCGCGCTCAGCGACCTCAAGGGCACGCTCGAGTTCTTCGCCCGCTCGATGTTCGGCGAGCAAAGAAGGACACGCCTGCGCCCCCATCACTTCGAGTTCACCGAGCCGTCGGTGGAGGTGGACGTGTCCTGTGCGCTGTGCGACGGGCGTGGCTGCCGGCTGTGCAAGGGAACCGGCTGGCTGGAGATCCTCGGCGGCGGGATGATCCATCCCAACGTGCTGCGCAACGGGGCGATCGACCCGGAGCGCTTCTCTGGCTTTGCCTTCGGCATGGGCCCGGATCGCATCGCCATGCTGGCGTACGGCATCGAGGATGGCCGGCTGCTGTACGAGAACGACGTTCGCTTCGTGAGCCAGGCGTGAAGGTGTCCCTCGACTGGCTGCGCGAGTACGCGGTGCTCGACGCACCGCTCGACACCCTCGTGGAGGGCCTCATCGAGACCGGCACGGAGGTCGAGCACGTCTCTCGCGGCCCAGCGGGAGTCATCGTTGCCCGCATCATCGGCCTGGCACCCGTACCGGAGTCGACAAAGGGGGTGCAGTTCGCCGACATCGACGTTGGCAGCGGCGAGTCCATCCGGGTGCTGACCGGGGCCGCCAACCTCACCGTCGATGACCTGGTGCCGTATGCGCCGCCCGGCACCCTGCTCGTCGGCTGGACCGAACCACTCGGAGTTCGGGCCATGTTCGGCGGCAAGTACCAGTCCCCGGGAATGCTCTGCTCCGCGGTTGAGCTCGGCCTCGGTGAGGACGCCACCGGCATCCTTCATCTCGACCACGGGCAGCCCGGCCAACCGTTGAGCGAGGCGGTGACCCTGGACACGGTTCTCGAGGTGGAGGTGACCACCAACCGCCCCGACTGCCTCTGCCATGTCGGCATCGCGCGCGAGATGGCCGCTGCGATCGGCGAGACGGTGCGCGAGCCGGACCCCTCCATCCCCGACGGGCTGCTCAGCGCCGCCAGCATGACCAACCGGGCCACCGTCACGGTCGAGGACGCGCAGGGCTGCCCCCGGTTCGCGGTGCGCATCATCGAGAACGTCGCCGTCGGTACGTCGCCGGAATGGCTGCAGCGTCGCCTCCGATCGATCGGCCTGCGTCCGATCAGCAACGTGGTCGACGTCACCAACTACGTGGCCCACGAGCTCGGCCAGCCACTGCACGGCTTCGACCTCGATCGCTTCGTCGACGCCCAGGGGGACGACACCCGCAGCGCGCGAGTGGTGGTCCGGCGGGGCCGCGACGAGGTGATCGCCTGCCTGGACGGCATCGACCGACGCGCCGGTACGGATGACATGGTGGTCTGCGCCGGGGATGTTGCGGTGAGCTTCGCCGGTGTGATCGGTGGGGCGAGCACCGCTGTCGACGAGTCGACGCGCAACGTGTTGCTCGAGGGAGCCACGTGGGACGGCCCGACCATCAGGGCAACGTCCCTGCGGCTCGGCGTCCGCACCGACGCGTCGGCCCTCAACGAGAAGGGGCTGAGCGACGCGCTGCCGCCACCTGCGCTGGACCGCGCCGCCGCGTTGATCGCCGAGCTGGGCGGCGGCCACGTGCTCCAGGACACAGTCGATGTCCGCGCTCGCGAGCTGCCACCGATCGCGCCGATCGCGGTCAGCGGCGCCACCATCTCACGCCAGCTCGGCTACCAGGTCGACACCACCGAGGCGGCCACCGTTCTGGCGCGGCTCGGCTTCGGTGTCGAGCAGCACGGCGACGACCTCACTGTGACCGTCCCTCATTTCCGCCGGGACGTCCTCATCGTCGAGGACGTGGTGGAGGAGGTGGGGCGCTCGCTGGGCTACGACCGTGTCCCCAGCACGCTCCCCGGCCGGCGCGTCGCTGCCGCAGGCGCCGCGGCCGACACGCCCGCCGAGGACCGCGTCAAGGATGTGCTCATCGGGGCCGGCTACGACGAGGCGATCACGTGGTCGTTCACCTCACCGTCGCTGGCGGCCTCCCTCGAGGGCGTCGGCGAGGGCCGCACACCGATCCCGCTGCGCAACCCTCTCTCCGAGGAGTGGAGTGTGTTGCGCATCAGCCTGCTCCCCGGCGTGGTACAGGCGGTTGCGGGCAACGTCAGGCGGGGGGTCGACGGCGTTCACCTCTTCGAGCTGGGCCGCGCCTTCTGGGAGGGCGAGAGACGTGGCAGAGCGCCCGGTTCGACGGCCGATGCGCTCGACGGTGACTTCGCGCCGCTTCCCGCCGAGCCGCTGCTCCTGACCGCGGCGGCGACGGCATCGAGCGCCGCCCAGGCAGAGACGCGGCTGCGCGATCTCCAGGCCGCGGTCGCCCGCGTCGCTCACGAGCTGGGCGGCGGCGCGGTCCAGACCGTGCCCGGAGCGGTTGCGGGCATGCGCGCGGGCCGATCGGGGCGGATCCTCTGCGATGGCCGCGACATCGGCGTCGTCGGCGAGCTCGACCCGGTCGTCCTTGCTCACTTCGATGTGCGCGGTCGTATTGCCGTGGCGGAGATCGAGGTCGACCCGCTGGTGCTGCCGGAGCGGCTGGCGGCGCGCCGCTACCTGGCTCCGCCTCGCCACCCGGCGGTGGTGCAGGACCTCTCGGTGACAGTCCCGACCGGCGCGCTGGCCGGAGACGCCCTGAGCGCGATCCATGAGGCCGGCGGTCTTCTGCTCGAGAGCGTCGTCCTCTACGACCAGTACACAGGGACCAGCGTCGGCGCGGCGCGGAAGGGCTGGACGTTCCGGCTCACCTACCGTGCCGCCGACCGGACGCTCACCGGCGACGAGGTCCAGGGCGTGCAGGAGAGCATCGCCCAGGCGCTGCGTTTGCGCTGCGGCGCTGAGGTGCGGCGATAGCGCGGCACCTGTCGCGCGCGTTCCTCTCGCGCGATTCGAGCGAGGTGGCTCCCGACCTGGTGGGCGCTCTGATCGTCACCGGGGCAGGGACCGCCGCCGAGGTTCGAGCCCGCATCGTCGAGGTCGAGGCGTACCGCGGCGGTGACGACCCCGCGTCGCATGCGTTTCGCGGCCCCACCCCCCGCGCGTCGATCATGTTCGGGCAGCCGGGCCACCTCTACGTCTATCTCAGCTACGGCATGCACCACTGCGCCAACGTGGTGTGCGCACCGGCCGGCACCGCCGCGGCGGTGCTGTTGCGGGCCGCGGTCGTCGAGCATGGGGACGACACAGTTCGGGCGCGGCGGGGCGACCTTGCCCCTCACCACCGCCTGCTCAGCGGGCCGGGCAACCTCTGCAAGGGCCTCGGCCTCGCTGTCGCCGACAACGGTGCCGACCTGTGCAGTACCGGCCCCATCCATCTCGAGGCCGGAGCCGCAGGCGCTCCCCTGCAGTCGGGTCCGCGGGTTGGGATCCGTCGCGCCACAGACCTGCCCCTGCGGTTCTGGTGGGCTGCTCATCCGGCGGTGTCGGCCACACGTTCGCTGAGTTCACACAAAGGGACCGGCGCTGAGGCCGGTCCCTGAGTGATTGTGCCGATCACAGTCGGCCGCCCGGCTGAGCAGTCGGGCTTCAGGTGGGCACCCTGAGGTGCCGGCTGGCCAGCCCGGACCGTTTCAGGCCCCTCGCAGCGCCCTGCGCTCTTCCAACCAATCACCGGAGCCCGGCCGGCATGACGCCGGGGGATCAACGGTGGCGCAGTGATGGGCACCTAGAGGTTGCCATCCCTGTCCGGGCCCTAACTCTCGGCTCGAGTGGCCCGATACAGTTCGAAGACCGTACGCATCGTGAAGTTGACCTCCGTATGCAGTCGGTTCCTTACCACCAGCATAAGGGCGCCGATACGGTAGTCAAGGGGCCCGGACGGTTCGTCACCGGGTGGTCGGACTCATAGACTGAGACGCCCGGCGGCAATACAATGGCAAACGCCTGTTCGGCAAACGGAGGATTCATGTCCGGTCACAGCAAGTGGGCGGGGATCAAGCACAAGAAGGCCATCGTCGACGCCAAACGTGGTCAGGTCTTCACCAAGGTCGCTCGCGAGCTGTCGGTCTCGGTCCGCGAGGGTGGCCCGGATCCCACCTCCAACTTCCGCCTGCGCCTGGCCATCCAGAAGGCCCGCGAGGTGAACATGCCGGCCGACAACATCGAGCGCGCCATCCAGCGCGGCGCCGGCGGCAAGGATGGAGCCCAGCTCGAGGAGATTCGCTACGAGGGCTATGGCCCACACGGTGTCGCGGTCATGGTCGACGTGCTCTCGGACAACCGCAATCGCACCGTCGCCGCGATCCGCAACCTGTTCACCCGAGCCGGCGGGTCGCTCGGGGAGACCAACAGCGTGGGGTGGATGTTCCGGCAGGAGGGCGTGCTCCGCGTCCCTGCCGCTGGACGCGACCCCGACGAGCTGGCTCTCGAGCTGCTCGAGGTCGTGGACGTCGGCGCCGACGGCGACATCTCTGTCGACGACGACGCGGTGGTGGTGACCGTCAGTCCCGCGCAGTTCGAGGCGGCGCGCACAGCTCTCGAGACTGCGGGCCACACGGTCGAGTCTGCCGAGGTGACCATGAACGCCAGCACGTCGGTGCCGCTGGACGCCAAGCAGGCCACGGCGGTGCTGCGACTCCTCGAGAACCTCGAGGAGGACGACGACGTGCAGCAGGTCTACGACAACGCCGAGATCCCTGACGCCGTACTCGAGTCGGTCGGCTGACGGGTGCGCGTCCTGGGCGTCGATCCGGGACTGGGCCGCACCGGCGTCGCCATCGTCGACGGGCATCCCGGTGCGCTGCGCCTGGTGCATGCCTCCTGCCTGCAGACACCGTCCGGCGTCGATGACGCGGAGCGCCTGTTCCTGCTCTCCGAGCTGGTCGCCGCCGTCCTTGCTGAGCACAGGCCCGCGTTCGCGGCTGTGGAGCGGCTCTTCTTCTCGACCAATCGCAGCACCGCCATGCGCGTCGCCGAGGCTCGCGGCGTGTTGCTCTGCGCGCTGGCGGCCGCCGGCATCCCGGTGGCCGAGTACACGCCAAACGAGGTCAAGGAGTCCGTCGCCGGATACGGGGCGGCGCGCAAGCCGCAGGTTCTGCGCATGACCATGAACCTGCTCTCGGTCGACCGCATCGACGGCCCCGACGACGTCGCCGACGCCTGTGCCATCGCCGTCTGCCACCACCACCGCGTGGGACTGACGCTGCGCGTGCGCGGACAGAGGACGTCAGCCGCGACGAGCCCGCTCGACGTCGCCGTCGCCGCCGCCCAGGCACGGCTGAGCGCGGGAGCGGGATGATCGCGATGCTGCGCGGCCGCGTCGTGGCTGTCGAGGATGACGTGGTCACGCTCGACGTCAACGGCGTCGGCTACGCGGTGCAGTGTCACCTGCGCACCGCCGTGTCGCTGCACGGCAGCAGCGGCGAGGTCACCCTGCACGTGCACACCTCGGTGACCGATGACGCCATCAGGCTGTACGGTTTCACCACCACCGAGGAGTTGCGCCTGTTCCGCCTGCTCATCGCCGTCGAGCGGATCGGTCCCAAGGCCGCGCTCGGCATCCTCGGCCGGGCCGACCTGACCACCATGGTGCGCGCATTGCGCAGTGGGGACGCTGCGATGGTCGCGACCGTCCCCGGCATCGGTGCCAAGACCGCAGAGCGTGTCGTCCTCGAGCTGCGCGGCAAGCTCGACCGGCTGGCGCTGCCGGGCGACACGGCGACGCCGGTGGCGGCCGCCGCTGAGCAGGCGATCCGGGCGGCGGTCGACGGGCTGGCCACCATGGGCTTCCGCGAGTCCGCAGCGCGCGATGCGGTGCAGGCCGCGCTGCGCGACGGCACCGAGCCGCTCGACGTCGCCGCGCTCGTCGCCGCGGCGCTGCGCCGCCTCGACATGGTGGCGGCCGGCTGATGGACGAGACGCGCGTGGTGACGCCGCTCGAGGTGGAGGAGGAGCACGCCGCCGAGGTGGTGCTGCGGCCCAAGCGACTCGAGGATTTCGTCGGGCAGGCGGGGATCCACGAGCAGGTCCGTGTGCTCATCGAGGCGGCCCGCGGTCGCGGCGAACCGATCGACCACATCCTCCTCTACGGCCCACCGGGCCTCGGCAAGACGACGCTGGCGCAGATCATCGCCAACGAGATGGGCGTCCAGGCGCGCCTCACATCGGGGCCCGCGCTCGAGCACCAGGGCATGCTGGCGTCCATCCTCACCTCTCTCAACGATCGCGATGTCTTCTTCATCGACGAGGTGCACCGGCTCAATCATGCCGTCGAAGAGGCGCTGTACCCGGCGATGGAGGACCTGGCGTTCGACTTCGTCGCCGGCCGCGGCGCGGGTGCGCAGACGCTGCGGCTCAGCCTCAACCGCTTCACGGTGATCGCCGCAACCACGCGAGCGGGAGCTCTCGGCGGCCCGCTGCGCGACCGGTTCGGGGTGACCTTCCGGCTCGACTACTACGACGTCACCGAGCTGACCGACATCATCCAGCGCAGCGCCCGGCTCCTGAAGATCGCCATCGACGACAAGGGCGCGGCGCTGCTCGCCTCGCGCGCTCGCGGCACGCCGCGGGTGGCCAACCGCCTGCTCCGCCGGGCTCGTGACTACGCCCAGGTCCGCGCGGCCGGCCACATCGACGTCGCGGCCGCAACCGCATCGCTCGACATGCTGGGTGTCGACGGCGCCGGGCTGGACGAGATGGATCGGCGAGTGCTCGCGGCGCTGTGCGGGCCGCTGCGCGGCCATCCCGTGGGCGCGCAGACCATCGCGGTCAGCGTCCAGGAGGAACCGGAGACAATCGAGGACGTGGTCGAGCCGTTCCTGATCCGCCTCGGCATGGTGGCGCGCACGCCGCGCGGCCGGGTGCCGACGGCTCGTGCGTACGAGCACCTGGGTCTGCCGGTGCCGCCTGGAACCGTGGGCGGCGGCGACACCCAGCCCTCACTGTTCGCGTAGATCAGGACGGTGGTGGCTGTCAGCGGCGACGTTCGCCGGCGCGCGGACGCGTTCTCCGCCGACCTGTTCGACTACGCGCTGCCCGTCGACCGCATCGCGCAGACGCCGCTCGAGCCCCGCGACGCCTCGCGTCTTCTCCACCTCGGCAGCGACGGCTCGATCGACGACCACGTCTTCACCGCCCTTCCCGAGCTGCTCCGGGCTGGAGACCTCCTCGTCGCCAACGACACCCGCGTCCGCGCCGCCAGGCTGCGCGGCACGCTGGCGGACGGAGGCGCCGCCGAGGTGCTGCTCCTCGAGCGCCTGCAGCCCGGCCGTTTCACGGCCCTGGTGCGTCCCGGCCGCCGTCTGCGCACCGGGGCGATGCTGCGCTGCGATGACTCGCTCACGGTCACCGTTGTGGCCCCGGCCCCGGGCCATCCCGGCGCGCGCGTGGTCACCGTCGACGCCGATGGCGACATCGAGGACGCCATTGCCCGCGCCGGGGAGGCACCGCTGCCGCCCTACATCCACACGCCGTTGCGTGAGGCCTCGCGCTACCAGACGGTGTACGCCGCCGGCGACGCGGCGTCCGCGGCCGCGCCGACCGCCGGCCTGCATTTCACGCCGGCGGTGCGCGCCGCGCTGAGGGAGCGTGGGGTGAGCTGGGCCACCGTCCAGCTCGACATCGGCCTGGGCACGTTCGCGCCCATGACCGCAACCGACATCCGCACCCACCGCATGCACGCGGAGCGTTGCACGCTGCCACAGCGGACCGTGTCGATCATCGAGGAGACCCGTTCCCACGGAGGCCGGGTCATCGCCGTCGGCACCACCGCGGTGCGCACGCTGGAATCGCACCTCGACGAGGTGGGCACGCCGCGCGCGGGGACGATGTCGACCGAGCTGTTCATCGCGCCCGAGCATCGCTTCTCCGTGGTCGACGGCCTGCTCACCAACTTCCATCAGCCGCGCTCGTCGCTGCTGGTGCTGCTCGCCGCGTTCGTCGGTGCCGACCAATGGCGTCACGCGTACGCGCACGCGCTCGACAACGGCTACCGCTTCCTCAGCTTTGGCGACTGCATGCTCTGCTGGCGCGGCGGCGCGGCGACATGACCGCCCTGACCATCGACGCGCGCGACGGCTGTGCGCGCACTGGCCGGCTGCGCACTGCCCACGGCGAGGTGCGCACCCCCGCGTTCATGCCCGTCGGCACGCATGCCACGGTCAAGTCGCTCGACCCGGCCGAGGTGCGGGCCAGCGGAGCGGACATCCTCCTCTGCAACATGTACCACCTCGCCCTGCGCCCCGGTGTCGACCTCATCCAGCGCGCCGGCGGGTTGCACACCTTCATGGGTTGGGACGGCCCCATCCTCACCGACAGCGGAGGCTTCCAGCTGGTCAGCCTGCACCGGGTGGTGTCGGTCGACGAGGACGCGGCGACGTTCGTGTCCCCGTACGACGGCACCCGGCTCCGGGTCACCCCCGAAGAGGCCGTCCGCCTGCAGGCGAGGTTGGACGCCGACATCGTCATGTGCCTCGACCAGCCGGTCCGGTGGGGGAGCGAGGGGCCCGCCGCCGGGGCCGCAACCGAGCGCACCCACCGCTGGGCGGCGCGATGCCGCGCCGTGCATCCCGGTGAGGGCCGGCTGCTCTTCGGTATCTGCCAGGGCGGATTCGACGCACAGGCTCGTGGCGAGTCGGCGGCGGCGGTGGCGGCGCTCGAGTTCGACGGCGTGGCGATCGGCGGCCTGTCCGTCGGGGAGCCGCTCGAGGTCATGGAGGCGATGACGGCGGCATCCCTGGCGGAGCTGCCGTCGGCCAGCGCGCGCTATTTCATGGGACTCGGGACCGACAGCGAGCTGCTGACCATGGTGGGCCTCGGCGTCGACATGTTCGACTGCGTGGCGCCGACCCGCCTGGCACGCACCGGGTCGGCCATGACCCCCGACGGGCGGCTGTCGTTGCGTCGCGCGAGGTACCGCGACGACCTGCGACCCCTTGTCGAGGGCTGCCCCTGCCCGGCATGCGCGAGGTTCTCGCGCGCGTACCTGCGCCACCTCTTCGTCGCCGGCGAGATCCTCGGCCACCGGCTGCTGACCGTGCACAACCTCAGCCACCTCACCAACCTCATGGCCGCGACGCGTGAGGCGATCGCGGCCGGCAGGTTCGAGGCCTTCCGCGCCGAGTCCGAGGCCCGCCTGCCGGCCCGCGGGTCACCTGGCGACGGCTCCGATGATCTGCCGTCAGCCGCCGCGAGGCGGCGAGTCAGAGCGTCACGGATCCCGGCTACACTCGATCCCAGTGGGTGAGTTCTTTCTCCGCGTGTCCCGAATACGCGTCATCGTCGTCGTCCTCATCGTGCTCGCTGCGCTGTTCATCGACGGCTACAGCCTCTTCTATCGGTATGTCGTCGTCCACCAGCCGCTCGGCCAGAACCTGACCACCGTCCCCAACATCGCCGGCCACCCGATCACGTTCGTCAAGGGCCTCGATCTCCAGGGGGGCACCGAGCTGACGGTGCAGGTCTGCCGCGGCCTCAACGATCCACCGGGAAGCAACTGCCGCAACGGGCCGAAGGGCCAGACCGTGACCGAGGCGCGCGACAAGACGCTGCCGCTGCTGCAGGCTCGCGTCAACGGCCTCGGCGTCTCCGAGGCCGCCGTGTCGGCGCAGGGCGCGGACCAGATCCTCATCCAGATCCCCGGTGTCTCGCTCGACCAGGCCCGGCAGGTGGTGGGAACCACCGCCAAGCTGCATTTCGCCACCGCGGTGGCCGGTGCGCCCGATCCCAGCAACCCGCAGTTCCTCGCCGACCAGGAGAGGCTGTACGACCCCAACCAATTCTCCAACTCGCAGCTGTACCCGCCCGGGTACCACTGGAAGATCGACGACGCCCTGGACGCCAGCGATGTGATCCAGGCCAGCGTCGGCAACGACTCGACCGGTCAGATCGCGGTCAACATCAACTTCAACGATGCCGGCGCCACCGAGTGGAGCAGGATCACCACCGCGGCGTACGCCTTCACCCAGCAGAATCCCTCGGCGCCGCCGCCCCAGGCGCAGGTGGCGATCTTCCTCGACAACCAGATCATCACCGCCCCGGTGGTGCAGGGTCCGTCGAGCAACAACACGCAGATCACGGGCGGTTTCACCAGCCAGGCGGCCCAGGCGCTGGCCAGTGACATCTCCGCCGGCGCGCTCCCCGCGGAGATCACCACGGTGTCGAGCAACGAGGTGAGCGCCACCCTCGGTGCGCAGACGGTGCAGCGCAGCCTGATCGCCGGCGCCGTGGGCCTGCTGGTCGTGGTGCTCTTCATGCTCGGCTACTACCGTTTCCCCGGGCTGCTCGCCTGCGTTGCGCTGATCGCCTACGGGGCGATCGTCCTGGCGCTGTTCAAGATCATCGGCGTCACCATCTCGCTGGCCGCCCTGGCCGGGTTCCTGCTCAGCGTCGGCATGGCGGTCGACGCCAACGTGCTCATCTTCGAACGAACACGCGATGAGTTACGCCACGGGCGCGGCGTGGGCGCGGCCGTCGACGCCGGCTTCCGGCGTGCCTTCCCGGCCATCCGTGACAGCAACATCTCCACGATCATCGCCTGCCTGGTCCTGGCCATCCTGGGGACCGACATCGTGCGCGGTTTCGCCATCACGCTGGGGATCGGCGTCGCCGTCAGCTTCTTCAGCGCGGTCACCGTGACGCGCGCCCTGCTCGCCGGGGCACTGCGGCTGCGGCTCGGTCGAAACCCCACCATGTACACACAGATCCATGAGGAGTACGTCGAGAAGCCGCCCAAGGGCCGCTTCGACATCGTGCGCTCGCGAAACTGGTACTTCGCCGGCTCGCTGGCGATCATCATCCCCGGGATCCTGGCGATCCTCTTCTGGGGATTCCGGCTGGGCCTCGATTTCAGCGGCGGTTACAAGGTCACGGCCACGCTGGCGCACGCCACCCCACAGGCTCAGGTTCAGAGCACGGTGACGTCGGCGATCGGCAACCTCCAGCCCCAGGTGCAGGCCGACTCCGCCAGCCAGTACGAGATCAGCTTCCTGCCCGGCACCGCGACCGGCGGCAAGGATCCCGTGCAGGCGGTGCAGAGCGCGCTGAGCAGCCAGTTCGGCCTCGCCAAGGATCCGAAGACCGGCAACCCGGCGATCCAGGAGCAGTTCATCGGCCCGAGCGTCGCCTCGGACCTGGTGCGCAGCGCGGTCATCCTCATCCTGGTCGCCTCGGCGCTGATCGCCACCTACCTGGCACTCGCCTTCCGCCATCAACGGGCGATCTCGGCGTGGCGGTTCTCGGTCTGCGCGTTCCTGAAGCTGCTCCACGACGTGTTCGTGCTGGCCGGGATCTGGGCGATCATCGGCCACTTCACCTCGCTCGGCCAGGTCGACACCCTCTTCGTCACCGCGCTGCTGACAGCGGTGGCGTTCTCGATCCACGACACCATCGTGGTGTTCGACCGCGTGCGCGAAAACCTCCGCTACGGTCCGCGACTCACCTTCGACCAGGTGGTCAACCTCTCGACCGTGCAGACCATGACCCGCTCGTTGAACACCTCGCTGACGGTTGCCTTCGTGTTGCTCGCGCTGGTTCTCTTCGGCGGCTCGACGATCACCGGGTTCGTGCTCGCGCTGCTGATCGGGATCGTGACCGGGACGTACAGCTCGATCTTCAACGCCAGCACCCTGCTCGTCGCCTGGCAGAAGTCGTCGGCGGAGCGGGCCGCGACGCTGCCCCCGGGTGCGCCGCGGAGGGTCGCTCGCGCGACGTGACCGACAATCGGTGAACACGTGAATACGGTTTCCACGGAACGGCTGACGGAGTTGGTGCAGCCCTCGCTGCGTCATCTCGGCCTCGACCTGGTCGAGCTGCAGTGGCGTCCCGGCCGCACCAGCATCCTGCGCCTGGTCATCGACTCCAGCGCGGGCGTCACCCTCGACGACTGTGAGCGCGTCTCTCACGCGGTCGGCGCTGTGCTCGACGCCTACGATCCCATCGCCGGGCGGTACGCGCTCGAGGTGTCGTCGCCCGGGGCGGAGCGTCCCCTGCGCACCGACGCCGAATGGCAGGCGGCGATCGGGCGGCGGATCAACGTGCGGCTGCGCTCCGGCGACGCCGAGATGGTCGTGGAGGGCCGCCTGCTGCGTCTCGACGATGCCAGCGCCGACGTCGAGGCCCGGGATCGCAACCGCCGCAAGCTGCTGACCCTGCCGCGCGGCGAGGTCATCGCGGCGCGGATCGTGGTCGACATCTGAACACGATGACCGACCTGCCGGCGACCCAGCTCGACGCGGCCATCGCCACGCTCCGCGAGACCACCGAGCTGAGCGACGAGCGCCTGGCGGCGCTGTTCGAGGCCGCTTTCGTGGACACCTACCGCCGCCTGGTCGACGATGACGGCACCATCCGCGCGCGCGTCGACCTCGCCGCCGGTCACTGCGTCCTCTTTCGCACGGATGACGCGGGTCACGAGGTACCCGTCGACGTCGCCATCCCCGATTTCCCCCGCCAGGCCGCCCAGGCCGCCCGCGCGGCGGTGGCGTCGGCGCTCCGCGAGGCCGGCAAGGACCGGGTCCTCCGCGAGGCGTCGATGCACCGGGGTGAGCTGATCGACACGATCGTCGACAGCCACGGGGGATCGGTCTGGTACCTCCGCGCCGGGGAGATGCGGGTTCTGCTCCCGCCGGAGGAGCAGGTCCAGGGTGAGGAGCTCATCCCCGGCCGCCACCTCAAGGTGATGGTGCTGGAGGGCCGGCGACGCAGCCAGGACGCCGTCGTGGTGGTGTCGCGGTCCCATCCCCAGCTGCTCCGGCTCCTCCTCGAGCAGGAGGTTCCCGAGGTTGCCAACGGCCAGGTGCTCGTCCGCGGCATCGTCCGCGAGGCAGGGCGGCGAAGCAAGGTTGCGGTGGAGGCGGCCGACCCGGCTGTCGACGCCCGCGGCGCGTGCATCGGACCCCGCGGCATTCGCCACCATGCGATCACCTCCGGGCTGGGCGACGAGCAGGTCCAGATCGTGGTTTGGTCGGGCGACCAGGCGACCTACATCGCCAATGCCCTGGCCCCCGCGACGGTGCGCCGCGTCGAGCTCGACGATGAGAGCAGGACGGCGACGGTGACAGTGGCTCCCGATCAGCTGTCGCTGGCCATCGGGAGGGGCGGGGACAATGCCCGCCTCGTCGCCCGGCTCTGCGGCTGGCGGATCGACATCGTGGCGGCCGAACCGGGGTGACGGCGGCACGCATCCCGAACCGGACCTGCGTTGGCTGCAGGCTGGTGCGGCCCCGGTCTGAACTGGTCCGCCTCGCCATTGATCGCCGCGGACAGGTTACCCTTGACGTTCACAAGCAGCTTCCCGGCCGGGGAGCCTACATCTGTGCGGGCAGCCTGGAGTGCCTCGCGCAGGCACGGCGCCGGCGGGCGCTGACGCGTTCCCTGCGCACTGGGGACAATGTCATCAACTACGAGGAACTGGGCGCCATCCTCGGGGCGCCACGACAGGAGGAACAGCCATCGCCACGGTGAAGAAGCTCACATTGCCGGCAACGGTGTCCGTCAAGGAGCTCGCCGAACGCCTCTCGGTCTCTGGACCGGAGCTCATCAAGTACCTGATGGGCAACGGCGTCATGGCCACCCTCAACCAATCGGTGGACTTCGACACGGCCGCGCTTGCGGCTGATCACTTCGGCTTCGAGGCCGAGAGCGAGGCAGCGGCCACCGCGACCGCCGCCACCAGCCCCGCGCCCAAGGGCGCCCGGCGGCGCAACCCGCTGCTCGACCTCTCCGGCACCAACCCGGCCACCCTGACCTCCCGGGCGCCCGTGGTCACCGTTCTCGGCCACGTCGACCACGGCAAGACGTCCCTGCTCGACCGGATCCGGGAGACGACCGTCGCCGCCGGCGAGGCCGGCGGCATCACCCAGAAGATCGGCGCCTACCAGGTGGAGAAGAACGGCCGCGCCATCACCTTCGTCGACACCCCCGGCCACGAGGCCTTCACGGCGATGCGAGCGCGAGGCGCGGATGTCACCGACATCGCCATCCTCGTGGTGGCCGCCGACGACGGCGTCATGCCCCAGACTGAGGAGGCGATCCAGCACGTGCGCAGCGCCGAGGTGCCGATCATCGTTGCCCTCAACAAGGTCGACAAGGACGGCGCCAACCCGGACCGGGTGCTCCAGCAGCTGGCCGACCGCGGCCTGGTGAGCAGCGACTACGGCGGTGACATCACCGTGGTCCGCACCAGCGCCAAGACCGGTGAGGGCGTGGACGACCTTCTCGACATGATCCTGCTCACCGCCGATGCCGAGGTCGAGCCCAAGGCGGATCCCAGCGGCACTGCGGTGGGCACGGTGCTGGAGTCCGATCGCGACCCCGGCCGCGGGCCTGTCGCCACTGTGCTGGTGCAGAACGGCACGCTGCGGATTGGCGACTACATCGTGGCCGGACAGGTGTACGGGCGCGTCCGAGCGCTGCTCGACGAACGCGGCGGGCGGCTCCAGAAGGCCGGGCCCAGCACGCCCGCCGTGGTCACCGGCCTCTCCGGCGTTGCCGAGGCGGGCGACGTCTTCCAGGTGATGAAGAACGAGCGCAGCGCTCGGTCGCTTGCCGAGGAGCGCACCGTCGACGCCAAGCAGCGTCTCGCCCAGCCGGTGCGGCGCATCACCCTCGCCGACCTGGCGTCCCAGGTGGCCGAGGGCGCCGTCAAGAACCTCAACGTGTCGATCAAGGCCGACTCCACCGGCTCCCTGGAGGCACTCCGCGGCCAGGTCGAGAAGATCCAGGACCCGAGCGTCAAGGTGGTCGTGGTCGCCTCCGGCGTCGGGCCGATCGGCGAGGCGGACGTCAACCTGGCCGCGGTCACCGATTCCATCGTCATCGGCTTCAATGTGCGTCCCGACGATCGCGCCAAGGTCGCCGCCGACACCCAGGGCGTCGACGTTCGCTTCTACGACGTCATCTACCAGATCACGGATGACATCGAAAAGGCCATCAAGGGCCTCTACGAGCCCACCTTCATCGATGTCCTCCAGGGCCGTGCCGAGGTACGCCAGGTGTTCACCGTCGACGGCAAGAACGCCATCGCCGGCTCGCACGTCGTCGACGGCCGGATCCCGCGCAACTCGACCGCGGCGGTCCAGCGCGACGGCAAGCAGATCGCCCGCAGCAAGATCGCTGTGCTCAAGCGCTTCAAGGATGACGTGCGCGAGGTGGCCCGTGGCTACGACTGCGGCATCACCCTGGAGGACTTCGCCGACTTCGCGGTGGGCGACATCATCGAGGCATACACGGTCGAGCAGCAGAACCTGTGAGTACGGCATCGGCTCGTTGCCGTGCGGACTGCGCGCGGTCATGACGACCAACTTCCACAGCCACGCTCAGCACAGCGCCCGGCCCCCGCGCGCCGAGCGCGTCGCCGAGCAGCTGCGTCAGGAGATCTCACAGCTGATGCTCACCGAGATGAAGGACCCGCGCGTGCGGATGGCGTCGATCAGCACGGTGAAGGTGTCTCCTGACATGCGCAGCGCCAGGCTCATGGTCAGCGCGTTGGGGGAGGAACGCGAGCGCCACGCCGTGGTGGCTGCCCTGCGCCATGCCGAGGGCTACCTGCGTGGCCGGCTCGGGGAGCGACTCGAGAACCTCAAGACAGCCCCGCGGCTGCGCTTCGAGCTCGACGAGTCGATCGCCTACAGCGTGCGCATCAGCAGCATGCTGCGCGGGCTCGATGTCGAGGCTCCGAGCAGCGACACAGCCCGGGATGCGGAGGTGGCCACGTGACCGCGGTGACCACCGCCTGGCCACCGCTCGAGGAGGTGGTCGGCGACATCCGCGAGATCCTCGAACGCTCGTCGGTGATCACCTGCCTGGCCCACAAGGACGCGGACGCCGACAGCCTCGGCTCTGCCCTCGGTTTCGCCCTCTCGATGCGTGCTCTGGGCCGCGAGGTCCGCGTCGTGGTCCCGTCCCCGATGCCGCGCATGCTCGACCACCTGCCCGGGTTTGACACCATCACCGAGGTTGGCGCTGACAACATCGGGGTCCTGTTCACCTTCGACTGCGCCACGACCGCGCGCTTCGGTGACAAGCAGGACCTGATCACCAGGACGCCGACGGTGATCAATGTCGACCACCACGTCAGCAACGAGGGGTTCGGTGCGATCAACCTGATCGAGCCCACCGCCAGCGCCACGGGTCAGGTGGTGTACGAGCTGCTCACCGCGCTGGACGCACCGATCACCGCTGACGTGGCCACCAACCTGTACGCGGCGCTGTTCACCGACACAGGTGGGTATCGCCATGAGAACACCACGGAGGCCGCACTGCGGCTCGGCGCGGACCTGGTGGCCGCGGGCGCCGACCCCGCCTGGGTCGCGCTGAAGAGCTACAACTCGCGATCGGTGTCGCAGCTCAAGCTCGAGGGCCTGGCGGTGGCCAACCTGCGCACCGAGTTCGGGGGCCGCCTGGTGTGGTCGGTGATCAGCTTGGCGATGCTCGAGGAGACGGGCGCGGACATGATGGAGTCGGAGGGCGTCATCGACCAGTTGCAGAGCATCGACACCATGGAGGTGGCCGTGCTCTTCAAGGAGAACGCGCCCGGTTCGACCAAGGTGAGCGTGCGCACTCGTGATCCGCTCGATGCCACGCAGATCTGCGCCCCCTTCGGCGGTGGAGGCCATCGCCGCGCCGCGGGCGCAGAGCTCGACGAACCGCTGGCCACCTTCGCCCCGCGCGTGCTCGAGGTTGCTCGGGAGCTGCTCCGGTCGTCGGGGTGATCCCGGCGGCGGTGCCGCGGACGGCGGCGACAACTCGCAGCGGCATCGTCGCGATCGACAAACCGGCCGGGATGACGTCCTTCGACGCGGTGCGCGTGGTGCGCCGGGTGTTCGACGAGCGAAGGGTCGGTCACGCCGGCACCCTGGACCCGACGGCGACCGGGCTGCTGCCGATCTGCATCGGCCAGGCCACCCGGCTCGTCGACTACTTCCATCAGCAGACCAAGACGTACCACTGTGTGGTCCGGTTCGGTGAGCGCAGCGAGACGCTCGACACCGAGGGCGAGGTGGTCAGCGGCGGCGACGCATCCCCGCTGACCGAGGCGGACGTGCGGCGCGTCGCGGACGGGTTCGTCGGCGACATCGAGCAGGTGCCACCGATGCACTCGGCGGTGCGCCACGAGGGCCGGCATCTCTACGAGCTGGCTCGCAGCGGGCAGCAGGTCGAGCGCAAGGCGCGGCCGGTGCGCATCGAGAGCATCGAGGTGACCGCGTTCCGACCGGGGCCCCGTGCTGAGGCCGAGCTGGTGGTGGTGAGCGGCAAGGGAGCGTACATGCGGGTGCTCGCCGCCGAGATCGGGGAGTCCCTGGGGACCGGCGGACTGCTGGCGTGGTTGTCACGCACAGCGTACGGTGCGCTGCGGCTCGAGGATGCCGTGACACCGGACGCGCTGGCCGAATACGACGATCCAGCCACCGCGCTGCTGCCACCGGACCGGGCGGTGAGCTTCCTGCCGCGCGTCGACCTGGCTCCGCAACAGGCCACCATGATCGGTCGTGGCCAGTCGGTCTGGCTGCCGCGGGTGCCCGAGTTGAGCGCCGGCAACCAGTGCCGGGTGCACAGCGCCGACGGACGGCTCATCGCCATCGGCGAGATCGCGGGCAACCTCCTGCGCCCCACCAAAGTCCTCAACAGCTAGCGCTGTGCGCGTCGACAACGACCTCGGCCGCAGGCGGGACGACGACGCACCCGTGGTGCTGACCATCGGCAACTTCGACGGGGTGCACCGCGGGCACGTCGCTCTCCTCGACGAGGTGCGCTCGGTGAGCGCCTCGGTGGGGGCGCAGACCGCAGTGCTCACCTTCAACCCGCACCCTCGGTGTGTGCTCGACCCGCCGCATTGCCCTCCCTCGCTGACGACACTGCCGGAGAAGCAGGACCTGCTCGAGCGGTACGGAGTCGACCGGCTGGTCGTGCTCGGTTTCACCCGGGCGGTGAGCGGTTGGGGGGCCGAACAGTTCTGCGACCTGCTCGTCGAGGCCTTCGACCTGCGCGCGCTGGTGGTGGGCTACGACTTCGTGCTCGGGCACAAGCGCCAGGGCGACATCGCCTTCCTGCGCGGGTACGGCGAGCGGCACGGGATCTCGGTCGTGCAGCTCGGCGAGGTGCGCAGCGACGCGGCGGCGGTGTCGTCGTCGCGGATCCGCGAGCTGGTGATGGCGGGCGACGTGGCCGGGGCCGCGCCGCTGCTGGGCCGGCCGTACTTCATGGACGCGCGCGTGGAACACGGCGAGGAGGTCGGTCGACATCTCGGCTTCCCGACCGCCAATCTCTCGATCGCGCCGGAGAAGTGCCTCCCCGAGCCGGGCGTGTACGCGATGTGGGTACGCGTCGACGACACCTGGCACATGGCGGCGACCAATGTCGGCTACCGACCCACCTTCGGTGGCGATCGCCTCACCGTCGAGGCGTTCCTGCTGGACTTTGACAGTGACCTGTATGACCGCGATGTGCGCACGGTGTTCGTGGAGCGGCTCCGCGAGGAGCGCAAATACACGGCGATTGATGAGCTGGTGGCGCAGATTGGGCGCGATGTGGAGCAGGTGCGCGCGCTGTTGACCGGGCCACCGCCGGCGCTCTAGGCGATCAGGTTCCGGGCGCGTAGGGCACGGCTTCGATCTGGTACACGGGATACGGGCCGCTCGACCAGCTGACCGGCGAATCGGCGGGCTCGTACGTGTAGCTGAAGGCGATCGGGGCCGCTGCGCCGGTGCTGTACGCGCCCGACACCTCGATGTGGAAGTGTTCCTGGGCCGTGATCATCACGCCGGGCGATGCGGCCAGACCGCGGTACTGGTGGTAGACGGTGCACTTCGCATCGGCGTCCGGCCACGACTGGGTGGCTGCGTCGTAGGTCGGCGCGCCCGTCGGCCGAGCCGGGTCCGAGGAGTCCTGGCCGTGCACGGTGGTGTCGCCGGCGGGGTCGTTGAATGTCCAATGCACGCCGTCGGCGACGATGGAGACAGCGACGCGACCCGATACGGCGACCGGCAGGCGGCCCGCCACGCCCTCGAGCGTTATCGGCAGCGAGATGGTGAAGGGGTTGGGCGTCCCCGAGCCGGTGGGCAACCCGGTGTCGAGGCCGACACAGGTGGGCAGGCCAACGTAGGTCGGCGATCCGTCGGCAGGCTCGCTGACGATCGTTCCGCGACGGAAGCCGTGCCAGATGGCGTCTGCGATTTGGTTGACCTGGGCGGTGAATGATGGAAGTGCGGTGGCGACCTGCGACTGCAGGTATGGTGGATCGGTGCCCACGACGCTCAGGGTGCTGCAGTATTTCGGCCCGTAGACAGGCGCACGGACCGGTCCGACGCCGACCTGGTTGTGGACGACGCGGCCGACATCGACGTACACGGGCTCGAGGAGGCTCCAGGTGGTTGCGTCCTCAGACACGGCTGTTCCGCCCGGCAGAGCCGGGCCCAACGGCACGTAGAAGTTGGCGGCGGTGTACTGCGCAGTGTTGAGGAGCCGCGCCAGCGCGACCGAGGGGTGATCGAAGGCGCCAGACGACTGGGCGTCGGTGAGCTGTTGCTGTTGGTACGCGTTGAACTCGTTGGCGATGCCCTGCGCCTCAGCGGCCGCGTCGGCATTCTGCTGGGCTGCAGTCTTGACCGCTCTGGGGGGAACGGCGACGTCCTGCGGGCCGTTGGGAGAGCCAATCGGGAGAGGGGAGTGGATGCTGCCGCTCGCCATCAGGCCGGCTTCGGGGTTGCCGGTGATCGCGGGGCTGATCACGACGTACTGGTTGCTGGGCGCGGTGCCGTTGCCGCCGTTGGTGGGCAGCTGCGTGGTGGGGATGCACTTGGATCCGAGAGGCGGACCGGTTGCGCCGCTGAAGACGCCGCTGCCGTTGTCCTGTGGCGTCGGAGCCGCGGGCGGCGGGAGCCCGCAGCCGATGGCGGCACC
>DATBEL010000071.1:0-40043 GCA_036276135.1 Candidatus Dormiibacterota bacterium | reverse complement strand
GCGTTCCAGGCTCGGGCGCGCCGCGCCTGGGCCGCGAGATCGCGATAGCTGGCCGGGCCGGGGTCCTCGTCGTGGAGTCGGCGTGCGAGGGCAACCGCCTCGCCACCGCGCCCCAGCTGGTGGTACAGATCGAAGAGAAGTTCGATCAGCCGGTGGTCTCGAGCACCGAAAGCCGCCAGGCCGCGTTCGGCCCACGCCAGTGCATCGGGGCGGCGGTCGTGCTCGACAAGCAGGGTGCCGATGCGGACGAACTGCCAGCTGGCGGACAGGTCGTGCGCCATCACCTCCACCTGCGCATCG
Organism: Candidatus Dormiibacterota bacterium; assembly: GCA_036276135.1. Classification (GTDB taxonomy): domain Bacteria; phylum Chloroflexota; class Dormibacteria; order Aeolococcales; family Aeolococcaceae; genus Aeolococcus. Next base: position 39,743 of record DATBEL010000071.1, on the reverse strand, counting down.
ACGTCGCCGCTGAGCTTTGCCAGCGTCTCCATCACCTGGGTCAGCCGAAAGCGATTGGAACGCTCGGCTCCATCATCGCCCGGGGCGAGAGCCGGCATCCCCGACCATGCCACGGTGGCGCGGCGACGGTACTCGGCCAGCCCGGCATCTCCCAGGAGGTCGGAGTAGGTGGAGACGGCCCCGTAGAAGGCTTCGAGTTCGGCTCCCGCCATCTCCAGCTCGAAGAGGCGCCCGGCCAGCTCGACGGGGTCAACCTCAGCGGCAAAGCAGGCCGCTCTATGAACCGCCTGGATGTCCTCCGCCAAGCCGCGGAGATGACCGTCGGAGTCGTCGATGTACCCCACGGCGTTCTCGAGCACCGTCATTGCGTGCTCGGTGAGGTCGATGGCGATGTCGGCGCTGCCATCGGTGATCAACCCGCTGAGCGTTTCGACCAGGGTCTGCGCCGTGGTGGTGTAGTCGTAGACGTCGTGGTAGGAGACGTAGTCGCGCGGCACCAACGCGTCGTCGATGGCCCGCCGGAATCGTTCACGCAGGCGGGCGTCGCCGGTGCCGGCGGTGCGCGCAGCCTCGAGTTCGAGGCGGGCTCGCAGCAGGTCATCGTTGTCCGCGAGTTCCAGCACGAGGGCGACGAGACGATCGTGGTCGAGGGCCCCCACGTGAGCGGGGAGGTCGACTGAGCCCGCAGCGGCCGCGCCGTCGGTGGCGACGATCGCGACCGCGACACAGTGCTTGCAGAAGAGTCCGTCTGTGCCCACAGGGCACGTGCAGGAACCGGTGGGCACGCCGCCGTCGTGCCCGAGCCGCACGCGGTAGCGAGCAGTCCCCCTCACGTCGGCGACGATCGACGTGGCGGCGATGCGGAGATTCCGCACCCGCCCGCTGGTGGCGTAGGCGGCGCCACGCGCGATCGTCCGCGCGTCGGCGAGGGAGCTGAGGCGTTCGAACGTGAGGTCGGCCAGCACGTCCGTGGTCGCCCGTCGGGCGCGGGTGCTACCGGCCATCGTCATCATCTCCATGCTTCCACGGCACCCGACCGCGGATGTCATCGCGGATCAACCGCGCGCCGACCTCGTCGCCCGGGGTGAGCCACAGCTGGGCGTCGATCGCGGCGGCGGCCTCGTCGAACCGCTTCCGCCGCCAGAGACAGATCGCCATGCCGTTGAGTGCCCGCAGGAACGGACGGTTGTCGATCCAGCCCCACGGCAGCACGCCGCCGTGCTTCGGCGGAAGCGCCCGCTCACCGATTGCAACGCCGGTCTGGTAGTGGGCCAGAGCCGCCTTGGGTTTGGTTCTGAACTGCAGGTTGCCAAGGTGGACGTGAAGGGTCCACGGAGTCTCGGACCCAGCGGCGAAGAAACCTGCCGACCGTCTCCTTGCTCGGGTCGACGTGGCTTCCGCGCGCCAGGCCATCCGTCCGAGCAGCGCCCTCGCGCTCGGCGTCGCGCTTGGTGCCGCGGACTGTGAAGGTCTGGCGTAGTCGCTTCCCCGTTCTGGGATCGTGGCCCGCTTCGAGTACGACCGATCATAGCCCCTGTTTCGTATTTGAAAACACGTACCCCGTATCGGATTCGAACCGATGATCTCCGCCTTGAGAGGGCGGTGTCCTGGGCCACTAGACGAACGGGGCAGGGCCACGCAGTATACGAGCCGACCGCGCCAACCCCGGGCAGCTACATCCGGTCCGGGGCGGACATCCCCATCAGCCGCAGAGTGCGGGCGAGCGTCACCTGCACGGCTGCGGCGAGGTGCAAGCGTGCTGCGCTGAGCGCCGGTTGCGCGACGTCGACGATGCGATGGTCATGGTAGTAGCGATGCCAGGCCGCCGCGACCTCCTGGGCATAGAACGCCAGCCGGTGTGGCTCGAGGTCGCGTGCCACCGCGTTGACCACCTCGGGCAGGTCGAGCAGCAGCTGCGCCAGCGGCGACTCGTCGGCGCCGAGCAGCGAGATGTCGGGCAGCGCCGTAGCGATGCCGTCGGCCTCGGCCTGGCGGAAGACACCGGCGCACCGTGCGTGGGCCATCTGCACGTAGAAGACCGGGTTCTCGTTGCCGGCTTTGACCGCCAGGTCGAGGTCGAAATCGATCGTCGACCCCGTCGATCGGCTGATCAGGAAGAAGCGGATGGCGTCACCACCGACCTGTTCGAGGACCTCGTCGAGAGTCACGTAGTTGCCGTCGGCCTTCTTCATCTTGGCGCCGGCGACGGTGATCAGCTGGGTGACCACGAGGCTGAGTCGCCACTCCTCGACGCCGAGCGCTCGCAGCGCCGCGAACATGCGCGGCAGGTGGCCTTGGTGGTCGGCGCCGACGACGTCGACGGCACGGTCGAAACCGCGCCTCTCCAGCTTGTCGAGGTGGTAGGCGATGTCGGTCGTGAAGTACGTCGGCATCCCGTTGGAGCGGATCAGCACCTCATCCTTGTCGAGCCCCAGCTTGGTGGCCAGGAACCAGACAGCCCCGTCACGCTCGGCGACGAACCCCAGCATGCGGAGGCGTTCGAGCATGGTGGCGACGGCCCCGGAGTCGAACAGCGACTGCTCGGAGAACCAGCTGTCGAAGTGGATGCCGAGCCGCTCGCAGTCCTGGCGGATCTCGGCGAGCTGCGCGGCGATCCCATGCGCGCCGACGCGCTCGGCGTCCTCCTCGACCAGGCCACGGCCATGCTGCGCATAGAGCAGCTGCGCGGCGTGCTCGGCAGCGGGATACGGGTCGGAGGGTGGCGGCTCGTCGACGCCGCACAGGCGGCGGTAGAACCAAGCGCAACTCTCGTAGAAGGTGCGCATGCGACTGCCCGCATCGTTGACGTAGTACTCGCGCTCGACGCGGTGCCCGGCCGCCGCGAGAACGTTGCCGAGCGCGTCGCCGACCGCCGCCCCGCGCGTTGCGCCCAGCGTCATCGGACCGGTGGGGTTGGCGCTGACGAACTCCACCTGCACCGCGGGGCTGGCGCCCAGCGCCAGGTTGCCCCAGTTGTCCGCGGCAGCGATGACGGTGGCGAGCCGGGAAGCCACCCAACGCGGATCCAGTCGCAGGTTGATGAAGCCGGGGCCGGCGACCTCGGCCGAGGCGATCATCCCGGGGGCGTCGACGTGCGCGACCACAACCTCGGCGATGCGGCGCGGGGGCATCCCCGCCGCCTTGGCGAGGCGCAGCGCAAGGTTGGTGGCGATGTCACCATGGCTGCGGTCGCCCGGCTTCTCGACGATGATCTCGGGCCGTGCCCGTGGGGCGGCGATCTCACCGGCGGCGATCGCCCTGTCGAGCGCGGCAGCGAGCACCGCCGCGGCCGCCTCCGCGACCGTCGTGGCCTCGGTCACACGCACCTCCACGCCCGTCTCACAACAGGCGACAGTGTACGGATCGCCGATTTGCAGACCACGCAGAGCAGGGCGAACGCCGCACAGGCGACAATGCGCCGCCGTGGAACTCCGCCATTGCGTGATCCCGGCCGCCGGCCTGGGGACCCGCTTTCTTCCCGCCACCAAGGCACTCCCCAAGGAGCTGCTGCCCGTGCTCGATCGCCCCGTCATCCAGTGGGCCGTCGAGGAGGCGGTGGCGGCCGGCGCGCGCGAGATGGTGGTGGTGATCAGTGACGGCAAGGAGTTGATCCAGCAGCATTTCACCGTCCAGCCCGAGCTCGAGCACCTTCTCGAGGAGCGCGGCAAGCTGGAGGAGCTGAAGGCCGTGCGCGACAGCGACAAGCTCGCCGCCTTCACCTGGGTGCGCCAGGATGAGCCGCTCGGCCTCGGCCACGCGGTGCTCTGCGCCGCCGACGCGGTGGGCGACCACCCCTTCATGTGCATGCTCCCGGACGACCTGTCGCATGGACCCGTGCCCGTTCTCCGCCAGCTGGCCGACGCGTACCACGAACACCGCACCCCGATCCTGGCGCTGATGCGCGTGCCGCCCGAGCAGATCTCGCGCTACGGCTGCGCGACAGTCGCGCAGTCGCAGGGACGGTTGCACCGGGTCACCGCGGTGGTCGAGAAACCGGCGCGTGACGAGGCGGCGAGTGATCTCGCGATCATGGGTCGCTACGTGCTCACCCCCAACATCTTCGACGCTCTCCGTGTCACCAAGCCCGGCGCCGGGGGGGAGATCCAGTTGACCGACGGCATCTCGGCGCTCCTCGAGGTCGGACCGGTGCACGGCGTGGAGTTCTCGGGCAACCTGTTCGACGTGGGCACGCCGGCCGGCTGGCTGGCAACCAACGCCCGCCTGGCCATGAGCCACCCCACGTTGGCGGCGGCCCTGCGTGACGCGTTGCAGCTGGTGCCGTCGTGAACATCTTCCGGCGCGAGTGGGGCGCAGTCACGTTCGTGGCCACCGTCCTCATCGGCGCGGTGGCGGTGGCACTGTCGCTGGCGATCACCGGCTCGCATTCGCCTGCGGTGCCCCCGCTGCCGCCGTGCCCCTCCTACACGCCCTACGTCGTCACACCGGCCCCGGTGCCGACCGCGACGCCGAAGGCCACCGCGACACCGAAGGCCGGCACCACTCCGAAGGCGGCCACGACGCCGACGCCGAGCCCCTCGGCGACGGCGGTGGTGCTCGCGCCCAGCCCGACCGCGTTCAACCCGGCGTTGGCCAACTGCCCAACGGCGCCAGCGCGGCCACCGGCGACGCCATCGCAATCGCTGTCACCCGGTGCCTCGCCGACCGCGGCGCCGACGCCGGGCCCGACCGCAACGCCCGGACCGACAGCGTCGCCGATCGCCACACCCCTCCCCTAGGCGCAGGCCGCACCGGCGTATCGGCCGTCAGGCGGCGAGCAGGAGGGTGCCGTTCTCAGCGCTGATCGCCGAGCGTTGCAGCTCCAGGTCGACGACCGGCCCGTGGCCCACGTCGACCACCACCGTGATGCGGTCGGCCAGGCGCAGCCCACCGAGCCGGACGCAGTCCCGCAGGAAGGTGAATGCCAGCGGCCGCACCAGGTTCCAGATGTATTGACGCCCGGCCTGGGCGTTGCTGGCGAGCTCGCGCATGCTCTGGTCGCGGAAGGCCAGCACGCAGACCTCGTCGGTGAGCTGCACCGGTGCGGTCCAGCTGTACGCCTCGTCATCGCCCGCGACGGTGATCAGCGAGTCCTTGGCGGTGAACAGGCTGAGACGCTCGACGAGGCGGCGCATCGGCAGTGACGGCCCCTCGACGATGAAGGGGACGTCGCGCAGCCGTTCATTCCACGCCTGCGTGGGGTAACGGGCGCTGAAACCGACATCATCGACCCCGCTGAACGGCGAGGGCACCTTGATGACGAGCTCATCCATGCTGCCCATCCTCCTCCGCCCCCGCGGCAACGCGCGGCCCTGTCATCGGTGCGGAACACACCGTTTTCATCGGACCACCTCAGCGTTGCTGACCATGCGGTTCTCTTTGCAATCTACCACAGCCGTTCCACAACCGAAGCGAAGGCTCAACTAGAGTCGCTGACCGATGCCCCTGACTGGAGTGCGTGTCCTCGACCTGAGCCGCCTGCTCCCGGGACCGTTCGCGACCATGATCCTCGCCGGGCTGGGTGCGGACGTCGTCAAGGTCGAGGACCTCGACGGCGGCGACTACATGCGCTGGACGCCACCGTTGCGCGGGGGAACGTCGGTGATGTTCACCAGCCTGAACCGCGACAAGCGTTCGCTGCGGCTGGACCTCAGGTCAGTGCGGGGACGTGAGCTCTTCCTCCAGCTGGTGGAACGGTTCGACGTGGTTCTCGAGAATTTCCGGCCCGGGGTCCTCGACAGGTTGGGTCTGAGCGTGGGGTCCTTGCACGAGCGCAACCCGCGGCTGGTGGTCTGCAGCATCTCCGGTTTTGGCCAGGATGGGCCAGATCGCCTGCACGTCGGCCATGACCTCAACTACCTGGCGCGGGCGGGTGCGCTCGGCATCACCGGGACCGCCGACGGGCAGCCGGTCGTGCCCGGCGTGCAGATCGCCGACCTCGGGGGCGGCTCGCTCGGCGCCGTTGCCGCCATCCTCGCGGCGCTGCGCCTGCGCGACCGCACCGGCGTCGGCACCCACTGCGATGTGTCGATGGTCGAGGGCGTGCTCAGCTGGATGGCGCCGCACATCGCGGCCGTCCGGAACGGCAGCCCATCCGGGGCGGCGCGAATGCTGCTCAACGGTGGCCACCCCTGTTATCGGGTGTATCGCTGCGCCGACGGCTGGATGAGCGTCGCGGCGCTCGAGCCGAAGTTCTGGACGCGGCTGTGCGAGCTGCTCGACGTCGACGACATCCGCGACGGCGCATTCGCCAGCGGTGAGGACGCGGAGCGCGTCGCGGAACGGCTGGAGGGCGCGCTGCTGGCCGGCACGCGCGCGCACTGGCGCGAGCACTTCACCGGCGAGGACGTGTGCTGCGAGCCGATGCTCGACATCGACGAGGTCGTCGCGGACGCCCAGGTGCGCCACCGCGCTGACAGCGTCGACGGAGAGCTGGCTTGGTTCCCATTCCACGTCGGCGAGCACGGCCACGCCCCGGCCGGCAGCGCACCCGGGTACGGCGCCGACAGCCGCACCGTGCTCGCCGAGCTGGGCGTCGACGACACCGAGTTCGAGCGGCTGGTCGCGGGGCGGGTCACGGCGTGAGCGTGCGTCCCGCGGCGCGCCCGACGCGGCGCAGCGCCCGCACCCGCGAGCGGATCATCGAAGCCGCCACCGAGGTTTTCGCCCGCCGCGGCGTGCACGGCACCCGCGTCGCCGACATCGCCGAGCGTGCCGGCATCGCCTATGGGCTCGTCTATCACCACTTCCGCAACAAGGAGGAGATCCTCAGCGCCATCTTTGCCGAGCGCTGGGCACAGTACGTCGCGTATCTCGAGGAGTTGGCGCGCACGCCCGCCCCGTTCCGCGAACGGATGCGCCGCCTCATCCACTTCTGGGTGGAGACGTATCGCCAGGACAACGATCTGATGACCGTGATGATCAACGAGATCACCCGGTCGTACGAGTTTCTCGAGTCGCACGACATCACCGCGGTGCTGGTGGCGTTCGATCCCATCGAGCGGATCATCGCCGAGGGACGCGACAACGGTGAGGTGCGGGCTGACCTCGACGCCAGGCTGGCGACGTATGTCGTGCTCGGCGTGGCCGAGATGGTCCTGACCGGGTATGTGATCGGCACGCTCCCGCGAGACGATGCGCACGCCTATGCCCGGGACGAGGAGCAGCTGCTGTCGCTGCTCATCGAGGGGATGCGCGCGCCGGCCGAGTGACGGCGGCGCTCAACGCACGACGTCGCCCGCGACGACGCCGTCCCACCAGGCGCCGACCTGCGCTTGCGTGTCCTCGAGGGAGCCGCCGTTGTCGATCACCCAGGTGGCCCGGGCGCGCTTCTCGTCGATCGGCATCTGGGCGTCGACACGTTGCCGCGCGGCCGGCGCGTCCAGACCGTCGCGCTGTCGCAGGCGCAGCAGTTGCACGTCTGCCGGCGCGTAGACCAGGAGCGTCTGGGGAAAGGCTGTGTCGCGGCCATTCTCGAACAGCAGGGGAATGTCGGCGACGGCGAGCGGGGCCGGGGACGCCAGCGCATCGCGCAGCCGTGCCTGCATGAGCACTCCGATCCGCGGGTGGGTGATCGCCTCCAGCTCGGCTCGGGCCGCCGGGTCGGCGAAGACGATGGCGCCGAGCGCGGCACGGTCCACCGCGCCGGAATCGTCGACGATCTCGCCTCCGAAGCGAGCCAGCACCTCGTCAAAACCGGGTTGTCCCGGGGCGATCACCTCGCGGGCGAGCAGGTCGGCGTCGATGACCACCGCTCCACGCGCCGCGAGCATGCCCGCCACCGTCGATTTGCCGGTGGCGATGCCGCCGGTGAGGCCGATGACCCGCATCGGCCCACCGTACACGGCCAGACGGCGGCGGCGGTGAGAGAAATGTCCCCTGATAGAGTGGGCCCAATGCCCCGCCGTCCTGTCCTGCTGCTCGTTGCGATCGCGCTGCTCAGCGCGTGCGGCGGTGACTCCAACTCCCACGGGGTCACCGTCAATTTCGTCGGTAACAGCACCTGCGACACCAACGGGCAGAGCCCGTACTCGCCGTCACCGCCGAACACCAACACGGCGCCGGTCGGCCAGGCCATCGACGAGATGCCGCACATCCACGTGGCCAAGGGCACCAAGGTGACCTACATGCACAACCCGCCGACCAGCGGGTGTCATTACAGCCTCGGCACGGGGGTGGCGCCGATCGCCCCGGGCGTGTACCCGCCGACGGCGCTCCCCAATCTCACCGCGGAGTTCTGGGTGCACAACCTCGAGCATGGCTACATCGTGGTCAGCTACAACTGCCCAACCGGGTGCGACGCCGACCTGCAGACGCTCAACACCTGGTACCACACACTCCCGCCCGACCCCGGCGGCGCGGTGGCGTACGCCAAGTTCATCGCCGTCCCGTACCCGGCGCAGAAGGAGAAGTGGGACGTCGAGTCGTGGGACTGGTTCGATCCCATCGGTTCCACACTGAACGTGTCCGAGATCCAGAAGTTCTACGCCAACCACGTCAACCAAGCGCCTGAGGGGGCCGCCTCAGGCTGAGCCTCGACGGTTCACCCGCGGGGCGTTCGTATACTCTCGGCGATGCCTGCAGCCAAGCGTCGTCGTGCCCCCGCGCGATCCACATCGTCGGGCCAGGCGCGCCCACGCCAGGCCGCGTCCGCCGCCCAGGCCGAACGCGGCCAGATCTCGTGGCGATCGTGCGGTATCGGGCTCATCGCCGGCGAGGTGGCACTGTTCGTGCTCAGCAACGTCGGCCTCGGTGTGGCCAACGCCGCCTTCGGCAACGCCGGGTTCCAGTCGGCCGATGGCGGCATCGTCGGGGTGTCCACGTTCCTTGCAGTGCTGCTCGGCGGCTACGTCGCGGCCCGCCTGGCCGGCCGCTTCGGGCTCTACCAGGGCGTGGTCGTCGGGGCGGGGTTCATCGCCGTCGGGGCCTTCTTCCAGTTCGCCCAGGAGGCGTCGATCGTCCACAGCTCGCTGGCCAGCGGCACCCATACGCTGGTCGACCTCGGGCCGATGAGCATGGGCAACCTGATCAGCGGCGACATGCTCGCCCTGGTCGGGGGCTCGATCGGCGGGCTGCTCTCCCGGCGCCGCTAGCGGCCGGACGAGCGGGCTAGCGGGAGGTCGCTCCCTCGCCGGCTCGGGAACCGGGCACCGGGGCCGTCTCCCGGCCATAGGGCTGACCGACCAGGTCCACCCGGCCCAGCGACCGGGCGAAGTCGAGGCAGGCGGACCGAGCGAAACGCAGGTGCTTGCCGGGCGTGTGCCAGGCCTGGAGGTGGCCCTGGGCCACGGCCCGCCGAAGCGTGGAACGGGAGACACCGCACAATGCGGCCGCCTCGCCGGTGGTCAGAATCGGTTCCTGCGTCTGGGCCACCTGCATCCCTCCTGAAACTAGAGCCCGCCCTGGCTCCAAGCGTTCGGATCGCGCCTTGCCGAGGCCACTGTACTACACAACCTTTGGTGCGCTTGTCCCGTTCCACGAACTCTACAACAGTTCCCCACGATCGAACCAACCGAAGCGTCCGTATACTCCTCGAGAGATCGATACGGCGGTGCAGGAGAGCTTTCATGGGCCTCGTCCAAGGCGTCGTGCGCCGGCTGGTCGACAGTGTCGGAGCGGTGATCGTCGGCAAGGAGCCTGAGGTCGAGCTCTGCGTCCTGGCGCTGCTCTGCGGTGGCCACGTCCTGATCGAGGACGTGCCCGGCGTGGGCAAGACGATGCTGGCCAAGGCGATGGCGCGGGCCACCGGCTGCGACTTCGAGCGCCTCCAGTTCACCCCCGACCTTCTCCCCGGGGATGTGACCGGGGTGTCGGTCTTCAACCTGAAGACCAGCGAGTTCGAGTTCCGCCGGGGTCCGATCTTCGCCCAGGTCCTCCTGGCCGACGAGATCAACCGGGCCACGCCGAAGACGCAGTCTGCCCTGCTCGAGGCCATGGAGGAGGGCCAGGTCACCGTCGACGGGGTCACCCACCCACTGCCCGAGCCGTTCATCGTGCTGGCCACCCAGAACCCGATCGAGCTCGGTGGCACCTTCCCGCTGCCCGAGGCGCAGGTCGACCGGTTCCTCATCAAGGTCAATCTTGGCTACCTGCAGCTCGCCGACGAGGTGGCCATGCTCGATCGCTTCCAGCGCGAATCGCCGCTCGAGAGCCTGGAGGCCGTCAGCGGGGCGGATGAGATCGCGGCGTGCCGTCAGGAGCTGCAGAGCGTCTGGTGCCACCATTCCCTCAAGGAATACTGCGTGCGCATCGTCCAGCGCACCCGCGAACACTCCGACGTGGCGCTCGGCGCCTCGCCTCGTGGCAGCCTTGGCCTGCTGCACGCATCGCAGGCGCGCGCGGCTGCGCAGGGCAGGGACTTCGTGACGCCCGACGACATCAAGCTTCTCGCGCCGCGCGTGCTGGGGCACCGCATCGTGCTCCGCGCCAACGCAGAGCTGCGCGGTGTGACCAGCGCACAGGTGATCGACGAGGTCCTGGCCGGCGAGACGGTCCCCGCTGAGCGACAGGCGATGGCCGGCGAGGGGTCGTGAGCTCGCGGGTTCCGCTCATCGCGGGCATCGCGGCGCTGAGCTTCTTTGCCGGCATCACCGGCATCCACCTCGCCTACACGCTCACCTACATCCTCCTGTCGCTGATCATCCTGGCGTTCCTCTGGACGCGCGCCATCGCCCGGCGCATCAGTGTCGACCGCGCCTCGCCGGAGGGGACGTTCTCGGTCGGCGAGGCGTTCAGCGAGCGGTTCACGGTGCACAACCGCAGCCTCATGTGGGTGCCGTACTGCGAGATTCACGATCGCAGCGATCTCCCCGGCTACGCCGCCGGCCGCGCCTGCGCCCTGGGAGCCGGCGACAGCGTGTCATGGACGGCGCGGGGCAGCTTCAACCGTCGCGGACGCCATCGCTTCGGACCGCTCGAGGCGCGCGTCGGGGATCCGTTCGGGTTGTTCAACCGGACCGTGCGCGTGGCGTCGCGCAGCGAGGTGATCGTGTATCCGGCCCTGCATCCGCTCGATGACATCGGGCCGCTGTGGAGTGGCAACGGAGCCGGTGACATGCGCCGCGGCAAGGCTGTCGACGTGCCGCCCGAGGTGTCGTCGGTGCGCGACTACGACCCGCATGACGGGATGAGCCGCATTCACTGGGCATCCACCGCACGCACCGGGCGGTTGATGAGCCGCACCTACGACACCCGGCACAGCGCCGACCTGCTGGTCATCCTCGACCTCCGCGCCGCCGTGCACTACGGCGCCTCGCCGGAGTCATCGCTGGAGTACGCGATCTCCATCGCCGCGTCCATCGTGCACGCGGTGGCGCGCCGCGGCCAGGCCGTCGGGCTGATCACCAACGACTCCCAGATGCACGGCTTCGGCGCCGGCCGTGGCGAGGCTCAACGCATGCTGTTGCTGGACTTCCTGGCCACGGCGCGCGCCGACGGCTCAGCGCCGCTGGCCCACGTCATCAGCCGTCACGGCGACGGCTGGCGCGGCCGGGGCGGGATGGTTGTGGTCACGGCAGATCGTGACCCCGCGTGGGTCGAGGCGCTGGTCGATGCCGGCAGCCGCGGGCAGCGGCACCTCGCGATCATGCTCGAGACCGCGTCCTTCGGTGCACCGGGGCCACCGATGCGCATTCCCGCAGCGTGGCGCCTGGCGCTCGACTGGTGGCTGGTACGACGCGGCGATGTGCTCGGCAGCGGTGAGAGGGCGCGCGCCGCCGGCGACTGACGATGAGCGTCGCCACCCTTTCGGCCGGATCGCGCTCTGTTTCGCTGCGCTCCTCGAGCACGACGCTGCTTGTGATGGCGCTGATCGCCGCGACCGGGTGGACGGTGCTGTCCGGGGGCTGGTCCGAGGCGTCGCCGTCGGCGGTGCTTGTGGGCATCGCGGGTGCGGTGGAGGCCGTGGTCCTGGCGCGCGGAGGCGTGTCGCGCAAGATGGCGCTCCTGACAACCCCGCTGCTTCTGTTCGCCAGCCTTCTGCCCACCACCTTCGGAACGCGCCCGGTCACGTCACCCGGCGGCATCCTTCACGTGGTCGGGCAGTATGCGGGTGCGGCCACGACCGGGCTTCTCGGCAACGACTCGTGGGAGTTCAACGTCAGCCTCAGCGCGCTGCTCTGGGCGTGCGCTGCGTGGACGGCGTGGTTCGCGGTGCGCGAGCGCCGTGGGGCACTGGCCACCGCACCAGGCTGGGCGATTCTTGCCGTTATTGTCATCAACGCGCCGGACGCGACCAACATCGGCCTGGCGGCGACCGTGACCGCCGCCGCCGCGATCATGGTGATCGCCGCGGTGCACCTCGAGCGGCTCAATGACAGCTGGATACAACGCCGCGTGGGGGTCCTGCCCGGGACCGACGGACGGTTCGCCACCGCGGCGGCGGTGGGGGGCGTGCTGATCGTCGTCCTCGCTCTCGTCCTCCCGCCGCTGACCAGCACGGATATCTCCGGGCGCCTGTTCGGGATCGGGGGGTCGCGCGGCGGCAGCGGGTCTGGCACCACGCCCGGCGGGCCGGGACTCTCGTCGGGAACGGTGCGGTTCAGCCCCTCCACCATCCCGGGCGGCTCTCTGACCCTGGCCGACAGCCCGGTGCTGACCTACCGGTCGAGCACCTCGACGGGCATGTACCTGAGGATGGCGACGGACGGCGTGTTCGACGCCGGCAACTGGCTGCCCGACGAGAGCGCGCTCAACAACGGCGACTTCGCCCAGGAGGTCGTCGACCCGGGCGCGATCCCGCGTGATCGCTCCGTCGCGGACGGCGGCGTCGGCACCCAGACGCAGACCGTGACCGCGAGTGTCAGCGTCACCGACGACGCCTCGGGAATCAACGTCCTGCCATTTCCCGGCGAGCCTGAGGCGACGACCGTCGCGGCCCGGGCGAACGGGCTGGTGCAACCCGGCGCCGACGGTCAACTGCTGACCGTCGACAGCGTCACCGGTGTGAACCAGGTCACCGGCTCGTCCTTCGTCGTGACGGCGACGCAGTCGGCCGCAACCACCGCGCAGCTGCGCAGCGCGGGCGCCGCCTACCCATCGTTCATCGCGCGCGATGGCTTCCTGCAGCTGACCGACAACGGCAACAGCGGTACGGCGGTGATCCGCGCCCTGGCCCAGCAGTGGACGCAGTCGGCCACCAACCCCTACGACGCCGCGACCGCCATCGAGGGAAAGCTCCGCGATCCCAAGCTCTTCCAGTACACGCTCACCCCGCCGCAGCCACCGGCGGGCAGCGGGGTATGGCCGGTCACGTACTTCCTGACCACGAGTCACAAGGGCTATTGCCAGTACTTCGCCACGGCCATGGGCGCGATGCTGCGTGCCGTCGGCATCCCGTCGCGGCTGGTCAACGGCTACGGCCCGGGAATCACCCCCAACTCAGCAGCCCACGGCGTCGACGCCGAGTCGATCTGGCAGGTGACCAGCAATGACGCGCACACCTGGGTCGAGGCGTACTTCCCCAACTATGGGTGGATCCCCTTCGAGCCAACGCCGTCATCGATCGCGGGTGACTACAGGCCATTCGCCCGCACTGGTGCACCCACCGGAACGCCCGGACCGAGCGCTCGGGCGTCGGCGGCGCCGACCGCCATGCCGCGAAGCAGCCACACGGGCCCGACCGGTACCGTCGCGGGTTCCAGCGGCGGCCCGGGCATCGTGCTCACCCGCGGCGCCATCGGTGCAGCGGCGGTGCTCGTCCCGCTGGCGCTCTTCGCTGCCTGGTTCCTCCGCCCCCGCACGATTCGCGGCGTCTGGCGCCGCATCGGCCTGGTCGGCGCGCTCGCCGGCGTCCCCCGTGACGCAGCGCTGACCTTCGACGAATACGCAGGCGTCCTCAGTGCCGCTCTCCCACCATCCCGTTCGCGACAGCGACTCGCGCCGGTTGCCGCGCTGACCGACATCGCAGCCCTCAGCGACCGCGCCCTCTACACCCGCGATGGCCTGGGTGCCGAGGAGCGGTCGCGCATCGAGATGGCCTGGCGACAGGTGGCCCGAGTGCTGCCCGGGCTCAGCTGGCGAGTGCTCCGCAAACGTCGCACGACGCCCTGACCTGGCTGAGAAGCCGGTAGAGGACCGCCGCTCCGCTGCGGCCCTCTACCGGTCGGCCGTCACATCCAGGCCGAGGAGATCGTGGGCCATGATCGCGCCGGGAACGATGCCGCGGGTGCGCAGGTGGCTGAGCACGAAACGCGTGGCTGGGTAGCTGGCGATGAGCTGCTCGAGCTCGCCGCGCCAGAGGTGCCCGCCGTCGGTGGGCTCGTCCCAGCCGGTGCACTCGCAGACCATCACGTCGGCGGCCGCGATGGTGCGCCGCAGCCCGGGGCAGAGCGTGGTGTCGCCGCTGAAACCAAGCACCGGCCCGTCGCCGCGCTGCACCGTGTACGCCAGCGAGGGCCCGGTGCTGTGCACCACCGCCTGGGCGGCGACGCGGTAACCGGCGAGCTCGACACTGGCACCGTCCTGGAGGACGGCCCACTGCGGGCTGATGCGGCCGTCGATCATCGCCGTCAGGTGTCTCCCATAGCCGGTGGCGAGCAGCCGCTCGACGTACTCGCGCGTCCCCGGTGGCCCGGCGACCACCAGCCCGGGTCTCAGCTCGCCGATGAAAGCGCGGGCGCCGAGCAGCATCGGCAGCATGTAGGTGTGGTCCGCGTGGAAGTGCGTGATCAGCACGAGGTCGAGCGACGCGACTGAGGCGCCTGCTCGGGGCAGCAGCATCTGCACCGGGGCGCCGCAGTCCACCAGGACGCGGTCGTCGACGAGGTAGGCGGCGTTGCAGCCGCACCCGCTGAACGCGTCGCCGCTGCCGAGAACGGTCAGGCGGGTGGTCGGGTCGGTCCCCTCGGGCAGCTCGTCAGCCATGCGCAGTCGGGGTCGGGCTCGGGGTGGGGGTGGGCAGGGTCGAGGGCAGCCCCTCCTGGGTGAATCCCCAGTCGAGCAGGGCCTGCGATTGATGGAAGTCGTACGGGGCGTTGAGCAGCACGGAGATGAGCCGGTGACCATTGCGCACCGCCATGCCCACCAGGCAATTGCCGGCGTCGCCGGTCCACCCCGGCTTGATGCCGACGGCGTACGGGTACAGCGAGAGCAGCTGGTTGATCGAGTACAGGTCGAACTGCGGGTGGGCGGGGCCCGCGCTGAGCTTGGCGTAGTGCATGCCCACGATGTGCGCGAAGAGTGGGAAGTTCCGGATGGCCGCAGCGCTGATGACTGCAAGGTCGTACGCCGAGGTGTGGTGCTGCGCGTCCTGGAGCCCGACGGGGCTGGTGAAGTGTGAATCGTGCAGTCCCAACGCGGCCGCCTGCGCGTTCATCGCCGCGACGAAGCGCTCCAGCCCGACGGTGTCCTGGGCGAGCGCGGTGGCGGCATCGTTGCCGCTGACCAGCAGCATCCCGGTGAGCAGCTCGTCAACTGTGTAGCGCTGTCCCGCCATGATGCCCATCCGCGTCTCGTCATATGCCTGGTGAAGAGACGCTGCGGTGATGGTCACCACCTGGGTCGGGCTGAAGTTCTCCAGCGCCACCAACGCGGTCAGGATCTTCGTGGTGCTCGCCGGGGGAAGCTGGGCGTGGGCGTTGTGCTGCCAGAGGATCACCCCGCTGTCGATGTCGACGAGGATACCGCCGGCGGCGGGAATGACGGGCGGCTTGGCCGGCGCCAGTCCGTCGTGGAAGCTGATGCTGTCGCCGAGCAGGCTCAGGTGAAACCAGGGCGGGCGGGCCAGGTCGGAGCCGCCGAGGGACCCGTTGGCGCGTGCCTGGGCCACCGCGGCGATGGGGGCGGCGCCGCGGCCGACGACGACACCAACACCCAGCAGCGCCAGGATGGCGATGACGGCGGTAGCGCGGACGGAGCGGGAAACGGACGGCATCGCGACTTGGCCGCATGGTAAGCGAGCACCGAACCGAACGAACATTCCGGGTTTACTGGCGCATCCTGATGCGGTACACCGAGGTGTGCGCCTCGACCGTTTCACCGAGCGATCCCAGGAAGCCCTGCAGGCGGCTCAGCAGGCGGCTCAGCAGCTGCAGCACGCCGCGGTGGAACCTGATCACCTCCTGCTCGCGCTGCTGCGTCAGGAGGACGGGTTGGTCCCATCCCTGCTGCAGCGGCTCGAGGTGCCGCCCCAGCCGCTGGCCGCCCGCCTCGAGGCCCAGCTCGAGGGCCGCCCCAAGCAGTACGGCGGGGGCGAGCCGGCGGTGGGCAACGCCCTGCGCGAGGTGTTGATGGCGGCGTTCGACGAGATGTCCCGGCTCAAGGATGAGTACGTCTCGACGGAACATCTCCTGCTGGCTCTCGTTCGCGCCGGCAGAGGTGGGGAAGCGGGACGGTTGCTTGCCGAGGCGGGGGTGACCGCCGACCGCATCTACGCCACGCTGGAGGCCGTTCGCGGCTCGCAGCGCGTCACCGACGCCAACCCCGAGGCCAAGTACGACGCGCTGGTCAAGTACGGCAACGACCTCACCGATGCCGCGCGCCGCGGCAAGCTCGACCCGGTGATCGGCCGTGACCAGGAGATCCGGCGGGTGACGCAGGTGCTCAGCAGGCGCACCAAGAACAACCCGGTGCTCATCGGCGAGCCGGGTGTCGGCAAGACGGCCATCGCCGAGGGGCTCGCCCAGCGCATCGCCGCCGGCGACGTGCCCGAGGGCCTCCGCGACCGCCAGGTGGTGGCGCTGGACCTCGGCGCCATGGTCGCCGGGGCCAAGTATCGCGGCGAGTTCGAGGATCGCCTCAAGGCACTCCTCAACGAGGTGACCGGCTCCGACGGCCGGGTCATCCTCTTCATCGACGAGCTGCACACCCTGGTGGGCGCCGGCGCTGCCGAGGGAGCGATGGACGCGGGCAACATGCTCAAGCCGGCGCTGGCCCGCGGCGAGCTGCGCTGCATCGGCGCCACCACGCTCGACGAATACCGCAAGCACATCGAGAAGGACGCCGCGCTGGAGCGCCGCTTCCAACCGATCATCGTCGACCAGCCGAGCGTCGAGGACACGATCAGCATCCTGCGCGGCCTCAAGGAGCGTTACGAGGTGCACCACGGGGTGCGCATCAAGGACTCGGCGATCGTCGCCGCCGCGGTGCTGTCGGAACGCTACATCGCCGACCGTTTCCTGCCCGACAAGGCGATCGACCTCATCGACGAGGCAGCGTCCAAGCTGCGCATCGAGATCGACTCGATGCCGACTGAGCTGGACACCGTCGAACGCGAGATCCGGCAATTGGAGATCGAGCGCGAAGCCCTCCGCAAGGAGACCGATGCGGCCTCGCGCGAGCGGCTCGAGGGCCTCGAACGCGAGCTCGCCAACCTCCAGGAGCGCGCCAAGGAGATGCGCGAACGGTGGCAGCAGGAGAAGGGTGCAATCGAGGCGATCCGCGACAGCAAGAAGAAGATCGAAGAGGTGCGCCACGAAGCCGAGCGGGCCGAGCTGGCGGCCGACTTCGGACGCGCCGCCGAGCTTCGCTACGGGACGCTGGCCGAGCTCGAACGCGCCGCCGCGGCCGAGCAGCAGCGCCTCGCCGAGCTCCAGGGAGCCCGTCCCCTGCTCAAGGAGGAGGTGGACGAGGACGACATCGCCGAGGTGGTGGCCCGCTGGACCGGCATCCCGGTGAGCCGGATGCTCGAAGGGGAGACGCAGAAGCTGCTCCAGCTCGAGCAGCGTCTGCACGAGCGGGTGGTCGGCCAGGACGACGCGATCAGCGCTGTGGCCGCGGCCGTCCGGCGCGGCCGCGCCGGGCTCAGCGACCCCAACCGGCCGACCGGGTCGTTCATCTTCCTCGGCCCCACCGGTGTGGGCAAGACGGAGCTGGCGCGTGCGCTGGCCGCGCTGCTGTTCGACAGCGAGCAGTCCATGGTGCGCATCGACATGAGCGAGTACATGGAGCGCCATGCGGTGTCACGGCTGGTCGGCGCGCCGCCCGGGTACGTCGGCTACGACGAGGGTGGCCAGCTGACCGAGGCGGTGCGGCGCCGACCGTACAGCGTGGTCCTCTTCGACGAGATCGAGAAGGCGCACCAGGACGTGTTCAACATCCTCCTGCAGGTGTTGGACGACGGCCGCCTCACCGACGGCCAAGGCCGCACCGTCGACTTCCGCAACACCGTGGTCATCATGACCAGCAACATCGGATCGCACATCATTGCGGAGATGCCGCCGGCAGCGCCTCCCGATGAGGTCGACCGGGTCCGCGCGCGCATCCTCGCGGAGCTGCGCGAGCATTTCCGGCCGGAGTTCCTCAATCGCGTCGACGACATCATCGTGTTCTCGCGCCTGTCGCGCGAGCAGCTGCGCAAGATCGTCGAGATCCAGCTGCGCCAGCTGCGTGGCCGGCTCGCCCAGCGCTCGATCGCCCTGGAGATCGATGACACAGCGCTCGACGTGCTCGCCGGCGAAGGCTACGACCCGACCTACGGGGCGCGACCGCTCAAGCGGGTGATCCAGCGACGCCTGCAGGATCCGCTGGCGATGGCCATCCTCGACGGACGGTTGCGCGACGGTGACGCAGCGCGCGTCCGCGCGCCGGACGGTGAGATCCTCATCGACACCCCGCAGCACAGCGACGCTGTCCACGCGGGTACCTGATCGAGCTGGGCGGTCTCGCCCTCTGTTCGGAGTGAATCCGCCCTCCTCGCCGTCATCCCTCGGCGCGGCTCGCCCGCCGGGTACGCTTGGTTGATGCGAGCCATCACCCTTCGCACGGCTGCCGGGCTGGTCGCGCTCGGCGGGTACATCGCGGTGATCTATGCCGCCAACTGGGCGGTGCAGCGTTTCGGCCTGGTGCCGGTGGGTTTCGGGCTGCGCGCGCCGGCTGCGGTGTATTTCGTGGGAATCGCCTTCACCCTGCGCGACCTGGTGCAGAACATCCTTGGCCGCGCGGTGTCGGTGGGCGCGATCGTCGTCGGCGCGGGGGTGTCCGCGGCGGTGTCGCCGTCGCTGGCGCTGGCCAGCGGACTCGCGTTCTTCGCCTCAGAGCTCGCCGATTTCCTCGTCTACACTCCGCTGCTGCGGCGGGGCTGGCTGGTCGCCCTGGTTCCCGCCAACCTGGTCGGCTGCGTGGTCGACTCGGTGGTGTTCCTGAGCCTGGCCTTCGGTTCACTGTCACTGCTCGGCGGCCAGGTGGTCGGCAAGTCCTGGATGACGCTGCTCGCCGTCGTGGTGCTGGCACCGGTTCGGCGCTGGTACGTGGTGACACCCGGACGAACCAGCGGGCTGTCCACCGCGGTCGCGGCATGAGCAGCCAACCCGAACCGCGCACGCTGCTGGAGAGCTTCGACAACCGCACCCCCGAGCGTGACTACACGATCCAGTTCACGTTGCCGGAGTTCACCTGTCTGTGTCCGCGCAGCGGATTCCCGGACTTCGCCACGCTCCACGTGCGCTACGTGCCGGGTCCGCGGTGTGTCGAGCTGAAGTCGTTGAAGCTGTATGTCAACGCATTTCGCAACGTCGGGGTCTTCCATGAGGACGTCGTCAACGGCATCCTCTCCGACCTGGTGGGACTCGTCGCGCCGAGGTACTGCGAGGTGGTGGGCGACTTCAACGTGCGCGGCAACATCAAGACGGTGGTGCGAGCCGTCCATCGCGACCCGGACTTCTCGGGACACCCGCAGGGCTGGTGGCCGGGGCGCGACGAGCACGCGGCGATTCACCCCGTCGACGATCCCAGCCCAACAGCGCCGCCGCTCAGCTGAGCTTCAGCGAATCGTCCCCCGCGGCCAAGAAGATGCGCACCAGCGGGTCATCGCGATGCTGGGACGCGATGCGGAGGTAGAGATCGTCGCCGTCGGCGTCGAGACGGTCGCCGAACTCGCGCGCCAGGTACAGAGCCACGCGCGGATCCACGGCGCCGGCGCCGTCGAAGCGCGGCAGGGGAAGGGTCAGCCCGTAGGCGGCGGCAACTTCGGATGCCCGCTGGTTCCAGGTCTCGCCGGGCACTCGCGTCAGCTCGGCGCCGAGCATCGCGCCCAGGATCGCCGCCAGGGCCACGATTCGCGAGCGACCCGGCTCGGGGACGTTGTCCCACAGCGCGCGCTCGTGGACCATGCCGTCGAGGACGTCGCGGGCACGGTCGACAACGGCGTCCGGCGGGATGGCGATCCACGTGGCGCCCCCGGCTACGCAGCGCGCCGACCACCCGTCGACGCAGGCGATCGCGCCGGGCGCGGCTGCGGCGGCGGTGGCGCAACGCGCCGCGCGCGAATCTCGCGGCAACGACGCACCGGGCAGCAGCGCGGTCTCCTCGTCCCAGGCCCGCGTTGCCTTCCGGACGGCGCCGTCGCGGATCACCGCCAGCGGCAGGGCGAGGTGGTGAAGGCCGACCTCGAGCAGGGCGACGCGGAGTCCGTCAGCAGCCTCGACTGGCGGGTACATGACTCCACCGATCGCATCCGCGGCGATGCGCGCGAAGCCCAGCCCCCAGCGAGCGCGCTCCGCTCGGCGCCGAGCCGTGGCCGCGCCCGCCGCGCCGCGCGAGCCGTGCCAGCCCACGCTGAACATCTCATCGCCGGCGGCCAGCACGATCGATTCCGCGTGGTCATGCCGCTCCGCGTTGACCGCGAACTGGACGAGCACCAGCGCCGCCACCGACGGAGCGGCGACGGCGAACTCGTCGCAGCGTTCGACGGACACGGCCAGCGCGGTGCGCGACGCGATCCCGGCGCAGGCGTGCTCGAGGACGTCGGTGCTCGCGCCCGACGTGGAGACGCCTCGACCGGCGACGATCCGCAGGGAGTCGGCGAGCATGGTGGCGCGCAACGACTGACGGCGCGGCAGCCTCGCCGCGATGCCGTCGATCTCGGCAAGCAACCGCGCCACCACGGGCGCGCACATGGGATGGGTGGCGTCGGTGCTGACCACCAGGCGGCGGCCGCGGGCGGGGAACGCGACGGCCCCGGGCCCTGCGTCGCGCCACTCCGGTGTCTGCTCGAGCAGGTCCTCCCCGTCGAACAGGGCCGCCGCAAGCGGCAGCTCGCGGATCTCGGCCAGGGTCAGGTTCACCCGCGATCTCCCAGGCGGTACTTGCGGTTTCCGTGGCTGATGACGGTCATGGCCGAGCCCTGCTGGCTGAGCCATTCCTTGAACCTGCGCACCGCCTTGGTGGCCGTGTCCGAGTGGAAGGTGACGATCTCCGGGTGATGCACCACTAGGCGCACCGCCTCGCGGTGGTGGTGCTCTGCCATCGTCGGTACGTGGATGACCACCGATCCTCCGCTGACGCGCAGGTCTGCGACGGTCTGGTCGAGCATGCGATCGACGCGCTCCATCAGCGACGCCTCGCCGTCGCGCTTGTCGTGCAGCCAGGCGCGGGGGTGAGCCCGGTGGATGTCGCTGCGCACCCTGAACGCATCGATGTTGGCGGAGTACACGATGGTGAGGCAATCGGGCAGCTCGCGACCGAGGAAGCCGAGCACGTCGCTGCTGCTCAGCGACTGGTCGGGCGCCTTGGACAGGTCCCAATCGACCACGGCCAGCACCGGCCGCGTCGACGCCGCGTTGTTGCGCAGCGCCTTCACGGCGTGGGCCGCGCTCCTCGTCGCCAGCGGATGGAAGCGCTTGCGAGCGAAATGCGCGCGCAACTCTTCGAGCGTCTCCGCGTCATCCTCGACGATGAGCACCTCGACGTTGGCGCGCATCAGGGCTGGTCCAGCGGGACGAGCACCACGCCGCCGTCCGTGGTGGAGCGAGGGCGCAGGGGCACCCCGTGAGCGGCCAGGGCGCGCGCCACGGAGCGCACCAGCCGTGACGGTGCCACGAGTGGCCGCGGGTGGCTTGCCACCAGCGCCTCGAGGCAGGCGTTGGCAACGTGGCCGCCGTCGGGCATGTCGACGCCGCTGCCGATGGCCAGGTGCATGCCCGCCACCTCGGCGCCGAGCGCGGTCGCCACGGTGCCAACGACGACGGTGAAGCGATCGGCCGCGATCGCCCGGGTGGGGAGGCCCACCGGCGGCGGCCCCCGCCAGATCAGCAGGGAGGGGCCGCGGCCGAGCTCGGTGAGGGCGCTTGGGTCGATGCGCTCGCCGGCGCCCACCACCATCCACGGCCACGGACGGCAGCTCCGGATGGCCGCCAGCTCCTCACCGGCCAGCACCTCGACCACCGTGACGTAGGCGCGGTCGAGGCGGTCACGAAGCGCCGTGGCGAGCTCAGCGTCGTCGCCGACGACCAGCACGGTACGCCCGGGGCCGCTGAGCGCGACCCCGCCGGAGCGCGAGCTCATCATCACGAGCACCAGTCCATTCGCGGGGATGGTAGGCACGCTGCACGCAGCGCTCACAGTCCCACCGTGCGCCATGCCGGCGGACAGCCGACGGACAGTCGGCCGCCACTCCTCACACGTCCGCGGTGCCGTCCCCGGTATCGCCATCGATGTCATCGAGGTACTCGACGATCTCGGCGTCGTACTGCTCACGGGCCAGGCTGAGGGAGGCGGCGACCACCTCGACGGCCTCGGGTGTCCAGTTCAACGCGGCGGCGAGCTCGAGGGTGGTGGGTTCGCGTTCGAGGCGGTCGCGCAGCGCCAGTTCGGCGGCCTCGAGGAGCTTGACCTTCTCCACGAGCAGGGCGTCAGCCACCCGCTGAGCCGTCTCGCGCTCGATGACGTCGTCGAGGAACTGCTCGACCACGCGCTTGACATAGGGCCGCAAGCCCTCGGGCGGCCCTCCTCGGCCGACGTACTCGCCGACGGCGACGGTGGCGGCGATCGACCCCTCCTGGTAGAGGTCCATCACGTCGAGACCCGGGCTGCGACGAGCGAGGACCGCTGCCAGGACGGTGCCCAGCTGCTGTTCGACGAGACGGGCGGTGGCCTGCCCTGACGGCGACTGGCGCGATTCAGCCATGAGAACGGCGACATCCTCGTCCGCAAGCGGAGCCAGCGCGCGGACCTGGGCGGCGATGGCGTCCAGGGCGGTGTCGTCGGGAAACGGTGTGCCCACGCCTACTGCGCCGCCAGCTCGTCCTCGCGACCGAAGCGAGCCGCCAGTTGCTCCACCGCGCGCGCCACCTCGCGACGGGCCGCCGGCTGGCTGGCCCGTTCGACCGCTCCGCCGAAGGCGCCGCCGACCGAGTAGCGCGCCTCGACGCGGAGCTCGCATCCCCCGCGGGCGGGTTTGACGTCGATGGTGATGGTGAGGTCGAGGCCCTCCTCGAGCACCAGCACCATTCGCTTGGGTGGGTCCATCTCCTGGACCAGGAGGATGCCGCGCAGGTGGCGGCCCACCAGCCCGGCTTCCACCTCGAACCGCTCACCCACCGCCTGTCTCGGGCCGCCCACGTGCCGGACCCCGCGGACGGCGGGCAACCAGTCGGCGTTGGAGATGTCGCTGACCACGGCAAAGGCGCGCTGGGCCGAGACCGGGAGTGTCGCTGCCGCGCTGGCCTTGATCATGCCGCCGAGTCCCTCAGTACATGACGGTGGCGAAGTCGCCACTGCTCTCGAAACCGACACGGCGGTACACGCGAAGGGCGGCCTCGTTGTAGCCGTTGACGTAGAGGCTCACCAGCGGAACGGCTTCCAGCAGCATCGAGCAGAGGGCCGCCATGCCGGCGGTGGCCACCCCCCGCCCGCGCCGAGATGGCGCGGTGAACACTCCCTGGACCTGGACCACCTCGGGGGTCCATGCACTCAGCTCCGCTTTGAAGACCACCTCTCCCCTCTCGGTCCACGCCCAGCTCCAGCCGCGGTCGACGAGCTGGGTCATGCGCGCCCGCCACGCGCTGCGGTCGGGGGGCGCACTGTCGCCGCTCATCTCCTCGCGGTGCATCATGCCCGCCGCGGTGGCCAGCATGTCGACATCCTTGCGCGTGGTCGCCCGCAGCGGCGCCGGTGGGAGAACCCGCAAACGGCGGCGGTCGATCACCATGACGGGCTGCGGGTCGCGGATCTCGCGAGCCGGGCGGCGGTGCTCGGTGCAGGCGTGCAGGGCCCGCACCGCAACGCTCGGCCCGACCATGAGGTGCGGGGGGGTGTGTGCCCGGGTGGCCTCGGCGAGCCGTGGCGCGTCGCCGGTGTCAGGCAGGTACGGGACCGTCAGCGGACCCGCCAGCACCGCGGCGCGCAGCTCGGTGCCGTCGGACACACACCACCACGGCGCGGCGGTGCCGAGCAGGCGCAGCTCACTGCGGAGGTACACGTTCTGAACCAGGTCGGTGTTGAGCAAGCGCGCCAGCGCACCTGCCTCCGTCGGCCCAACCCGGCCCACCGTCAACTGAGTCACGACGCGATTGTGCCGCGCCCCGTCCGGCGAGGGTGTGCGCACAGGGCCGGGGAGGCGCGACCTCGCGCACTAGACTGGCCGCGACGATGCCGCCACCACGATGAGGTCGTGCCCTGCTCCGGGTCTGTCGTCGGTCTGCCCTGTGCCTCCTGATCTGCTGCGCACTGCCCGCGTGTGGCGGCGGCGAAGCCTCCGATGGCACGCCGCCGCTGAGCGCATCGGCCACGGCGATCAGCGCCGGGACGTTCACCACCATCGTGCCGCCGGGATGGACCAACACCATCACCAACCCGGCCGAGGTGCAGAAGCTGAGCGTGGCCGGCCGCGTGGCGTACCTCGTCGAACAGGGTCCGCCGGGACAGGCCGAACCGAACGTCAACGACGTGCGCGCCAACATCAATGTCGTGGTGCTGGCACAGCCGGTGCCTGACGACCAGGTGAGCAGCTACCTGAACAGCGTTACCGACAACGGTGCCACCAACCTCAGCGCGACACAGCAGTTCGTTCTCGACGGTGCGACAGGCCAGTACCTCACCTACCAACGCCCCATCCAGGGGACGCCCGGCCAGAGCCGCGACATGATGGTGAACCACGGTGCGACCACGTACCACATCGTCCTCAACACGTCCCAGTTCGCCTTCAGCCGGCAGTTGTCAGACCTCCAGGCGGTTCTGAACGCGTGGAGATGGTCGCCGGCCTGAGGTTTTCTGGCAGGATCGGCGGGTGCTGATCATGATGAGCGCGCAGGCGACCGAGGAGGAGGTCGCCAACGTGATGGCTCACGTGCGCGACCGCGGTTACCAGCCGATCGAGCTTCCCGGGGCCGACCGACTCGCCATCGGCGTGCTCGGCACCAACCCGGCGACGATTCGCGACGCCGTGGTGGCGCTCCCTGGAGTGCTCGACGCCATCCCCGTCAGCAAGCCGTACAAGCTGGTGGGACGCGAATGGCACCCTGATTCGTCCGTCGTGCGTATCGGAGATGTGCCCATCGGCGGCGGAGCGTTCGCGGTTGCGGCGGGTCCGTGCGCGGTGGAGAGCGAGCAACAGCTCGTCGACACCGCTCGGCAGGTCAGGTCCGCCGGCGCCAACCTGCTCCGCGGGGGTGCCTACAAACCGCGCAGCTCACCGTACTCGTTTCGCGGGCTTGGTGCCCCGGGCCTCGAATACCTGCGGCGCGCACGCGAGCTCACCGGGCTCCCGGTGGTGACCGAGGTGCTCACCCCGGGAGACGTCGAGGCGGTGGTCGAGGCGGCCGACATGCTCCAGGTGGGGACGCGCAACGCGCAGAACTTCAGCCTGCTCGAGGCAGTCGGTGAAGCCGGCAAGCCAGTCCTCCTCAAGCGGGGCCTGAGCAACACCATCGAAGAGTGGCTGCTCAGCGCGGAGTACGTGGTGGCGCATGGCAACCCTGACGTCGTGCTCTGTGAACGCGGCATCCGCACCTTCGAGACGGCGACGAGGAACACTCTCGACCTGTCGGCGGTCCCGGTCGTCAGGGAGCTCTCCCACCTGCCGGTGATCGTCGACCCGTCGCATGCCACCGGACACCGCCACCTGGTGCCGTCGATGGCACTGGCAGCGGTGGCCGCCGGCGCCGACGGCCTGCTCATCGAGGTGCACCCCTCACCCGACGACGCATTGAGCGATGGACCGCAGTCGCTCACCTTCGACCAGTTCAGTGCTCTCATGGATGACGTGCGACGGCTGACGCGGGCATTGCAACACGAAAACGTGGCCGGTCCGTCACAGGCCTCACGGTAGGATCAGGCTGCGCAGCAGCGCGCCTTTATGCCACCACTATTCCGCCGCCACCCTCACGAGTTCGCCAACCCCACTGGCACGCTGCCGTGCTCGGAGCGTGACTGCAGCAGGAACACGGCGGTGACATGTGCGTACCGCGATCGCCGTGATCAACGATGCACGGCAGCGTTCTGTCCGGAGCATCGGTCGACGGTGGGTGGGGTCGTCTACTGCCGGCGACACGCCAGCACGATCGCCGCGCTCGGCGCCGAGGCGGCGGCACGGTATCTCCCCGACCTGGAGAACCGCGGCGCGTCGTTGGTCGATTGGGTGGCCGACGCGATCAGCGACGGGATCGTCACGATGCTCGACAGCACAGCGCGCGACAGCGAGACCGTCAAGACCGAGGACGATGTCATCGTCATCTTCGACGCACACCGGCGCCGGCGCTGGGAACGGAGTTGGAAGTTGATCGAGGACACCGGGGTCAGCCTCAAGGTGAGCCTCCAGGTTGCCGCGGACGCTGATGACGCCCTCGTCGAGGCGCGGGTGGGTACGTACGTCGTGGCCCGCGGCGTGCCGCCGTGGGTGACCCGCCGGCGCGCCGAGGTTGAGGTGACCAGCCAGGTCGACGCGGAGCAACGCGAGCTCTTCCGGCAGTTCTTCCTCACGCACGTCGGCGGCGAGATCACCCAACAGCGCGCCGACGAGGAGGCCGACCGCAGCAGGACGATCGCCTAGGGGTCGGTCAGTCGAGGCGTACCCCCAGCATCGTCAGCAGCGGCTTCATCACCTGCGCAGCCGTCAGGCTGGCCCCGTGCTCGACTGCCGGCCGAGCGGCGACCTCGTCGAGGATCGCCAGCGCACCGGGTGTGTCGAGGTCATCGTCGATGCGGGCGACGAAGTCATCGTAGACGGCTTGCGCGTCCGTGTTGGTGAAGCTCAGGTCGCTGCTCATCGCCGATTGGTAGTCGCGCCATCGCACGTCCGCGCTGGCGAGCTCACCATCGTTGTACTCCCAGGCGCTGCGGTGATGGTGCGCGCACAGCATCAACCGCAGCGCGCCGCTCGGCCTCGAGGCGAGCAGCTCGCGCACGAACACGATGTTGCCCAGCGACTTGCTCATCTTCTCCCCGAGGTACCCGACCATGGCAACGTGCACCCAATGCCTGCAGAAGGCGGGCACGCCGGCGGCCACGGATTGCGCGAGCTCGCACTCGTGGTGCGGGTAGATCAGGTCATCCCCGCCACCGTGGATGTCCATGGGCAGCGTCAGCTCGGTGGCGGACAGCACGGTGCACTCGATGTGCCATCCGGGGCGCCCCATGCTCCAGGGCGATGGCCAGCTCGGCTCATCCGCCGCCGACGGCTGCCACAGGACGAAGTCGAGCGGATTGCGCTTGCGAGGATCATCCGGGTCAGCGCCGCGCTGTCGTGACAGCTCCAGCATCGCGGTGGCGTCGAGGCGACTGAGGGAACCGTACTCGGGGAAACGATCGACGTCGAAGTACACCCACCCCTGGTTGTCGTACGCGGCGCCACACTCGACCAGCCGCAGGATCCACTGCACCATCCTGTGCACCCTGGCGGTCGCGCGCGGGGAAGCGTCGACGGGCAGCAGGCCGAGGTCGAGCATGTCGGCGTCAAAGCGGCGAGTCTCGACGTCGGCGAGGGTGCGGAAGCTCTCACCGCGCTCGCGTGCGACGCGGAGGATGTCGTCGTCGACATCGGTGACGTTGCGAACGCTGCGCACCGTGATCCCCGAGGAGCGCAGGCGCCGCGTGATCAGGTCGAAGGTGTGATAAGTGAAGGCATGTCCGACATGGCCGCCGTCGTAGGGGGTGATGCCGCAGACGTACATCCCGACGCGACCGTTGCGTGGGGTCAGCTCTCTGACCGTGCGGGTCGCTGTATCGAAGAGTTGCACGTCGCCAGATTGTAGGCCGCGCGGTCTCAGCGGACCGCGCGGTCGAGCAGGGGACGCGCAGCCGTCAACGCCGTGCGGGTATCGGCAAAGCTCGCTGTCTTGATCGCCGCCTCGAAGGGCAGCCACACGGCCTCGTCAATCTCCGATGGCTGAGGCACCAGCTCCGTTCCTGCGGGTGCGATCACCAGGAAATGGTGCACCAGCTTGAAGATGAGCCTGCCGGCACGGCGATACACGTACTCCGAATGGGGCAGCTCGGCAACGATCGACAGGGCATCCACGGGGATGCCGCACTCCTCGGAGATCTCGCGCAGCGCCGCGTCCGGTGCGGTCTCACCAGGCTCGAGGTGGCCTTTGGGGAGTCCCCAGTACCTCCCGGCGTGGACCAGGCACACATCCCAGCCGTGGTCGCGCGGACGGGCCAGCACTCCACCTGCAGAGATCTCGTTGGGCCTGCGTGTCGGCATCACGAGCAGGGTAGCCGCGCGTGACCGGGCCGCGGAAACCCCGATGCTATGATCCGCTCTCCGCGGCCCCGTGGTGTAGCCTGGCCTAACACGCCACCCTGTCAAGGTGGAGATCGTCGGTTCGAATCCGATCGGGGTCGCCACCTTGCCCGAGACCTGAGCTACGGCCAGTCGGGCGCAAGCATCAGGCGTGCCAGGCTGTCGATGCGACCATCGTCGAGGCCGATGCGACGCAGCAGTGGCGCAACGCCGCCGTGCTCCGCGTCGATGCTGTCAAGGGTCTCCACCATCGCCTCGCGGTGCACCGTGAAGAGCCGCTGCACGCGCACGTCGTCCATCCCGGCTTCCACGGCGCTCACCCGGTCTCGGGCGAGCATGTCGGCGAGCTGCACGCCACTGCGTGCGTAGTCGTCGGCGATGGCATCGACGGTGACTCCGGACAGCCGCAGCACCAGGGCGATGATGACCCCCGTCCTGTCCTTGCCGGCGTGACAGTGGACCAGCACCGGCGCCGACTCGGCGTCGGCGATCGCTGTCAACGCCCCGGCGACACCCGTGCCGCGCTCGCGCAGCCACCAGCAGTAGACGTCGGCGGCCGTGGCCAGGTGCCTGGGAAAGTCGTCGCCGTCGTTGAAGATGGGTGCGTGATGGTCGCGCACGTTGCCCGCGCCGACCAGCCGGCTGGGCCGTTGCTCTCGCTCGGACACGGTGCGCAGGTCGACGACGGTCCGCACCCCGAGGTCGAGCAGCGCGCGCAGCCCGGAGTCACTGAGGTCGTGCGGAGACTCGCTGCGCAGCAGCCGTCCGCTGCGGGTCAGCGCACCACCGTCGGTGGGCAGTCCACCGAGGTCGCGCAGGTTGACCAGCCCCTCGACGGCGAGCATGTCGCTTTGCTCCGTGACCACCCCACCACCCTAACAAGAGACCCGGCCGAGCCGGCCTGGGGGACAGGTTCCCGTCGGGTCAGAGCCTCACGGAGCTGCGCCACGCGCGGATCACGTCCTCGTCGCC
This sequence comes from Candidatus Dormiibacterota bacterium, assembly GCA_036276135.1. GTDB lineage: Bacteria > Chloroflexota > Dormibacteria > Aeolococcales > Aeolococcaceae > Aeolococcus. Next base: position 10,381 of record DATBEL010000071.1, on the reverse strand, counting down.
CACCACCTCGAGGCCGGTGGCGTCGCGACGGTTCATCACCAGGGCAAAGAGATCACTGGCAGGGCCGCGCACCGAACAGTCGCCACCCGGTTCGTCGAGCCTGACAACCATCGCCTCAGCCCCGAGCTCGACCTGCCATTCGGGCTGGGCGTCGGTGGGCGCGATGTGGAGGCGCCGGCCGCGCCCGTCTGGAACCCTGCCGCGGCGCGACACCAGGGTGAGCAGCTCGTCGATGCCGTCCGCGGCCGCGTCTGCGGGGAACGGCGTCGGCGTTCCGGCCGCCAGCTCGACATCGAGGCGGTGGATAGCCGTCTCGTGGGACTGGCGACGCGCCCAGAAAGCCTGCGGGTTGGGCGCCGGCGCCCAGGTCCAGAAGACCTCGTCCGCGTTCGACGCGACAAGGGCAGCGAGCAGTTGGGCGTGGCCCTCTCCATACCAGGCGAGGAGGCCGTCACGGTCGTCAGGGCCGGCGGAGTCGATGTGCGGCCGTTCCTGGATCCGATCGCGCACGATGGTGGCGGCCCAACGGTGCACGTCACCGATGTGGCGCAGCAGCGCATCCACGTTCCAGCCGGGACAGCCGGTCACAGCCGCATCCAACGGTGTCGCCGCGGCGACCTGGGCGAGGCGTTCACCCTCGGCGCGCAGCCTGTCCAGGTGGTCGTCGGTGGTTAGCGGCCTCACGCGCGGATTCAACCACGCGGGGCGTTGACCCGCGCGCGCCGATGACGACGACAGGCGTCCTAGACTGGCCGCATGTGCCGAAGCATCAAGACCCTGCGCGGTGCGCCGGTGGTGACCGACGAGGACGTCCATGCCGCTGCGCTGCAGTTCGTCCGCAAGATCAGTGGCTATCGGGCCCCGTCAGCGGCCAACCGCGACGCCTTCGATGCGGCCGTCGACAACGTCGGCGACGCCACCCGCAGGCTGCTCGAGGACCTCACGGTCTCGCGGGCATCGTCGCGCTCCTGACCGGGGCGCTCACGAGGCCGCGGTCGCGACCTGGGCGTGCGCGTCGAGCCAGCCGGCGACGTCGTCGAGGACTGTGTCGCGCTCCGGCTCGTTGAAGACCTCGTGGTACAGCCCGTCGTAGATGCGCAGGGTGTGATCGGCGGAGCCGGTGTGTTCGTCGACCCAGCGCGCCGAGCCGGGGTCGACGAGCAGGTCGGCGGTGCCCTGCACGCACAGCACCGGCACCGTGAGCGTGCCGATGTCGCGCTGGACCTCGGCGATGGCGTCGAGGATCTCCGCGCCAGTCCGGGCGCGGACCTTGCCGAGATGCACCAGCGGGTCGCCGCGGTAGGCGCTGACCACGGCGGGGTCTCGGCTGACCGCGTCAAGTCGCAGGGCCACGACGGGCAGGTTGGCCGCCACCCGGGAGAGCACCCTCCCCGTGAGCAGGGTTGCCGGCGACACTCCTTTGGGCGGGATCACGCTCGGGGACGACAGGACCAGCCCCGCCAGGGTGTCCTGGTGGTGCAGCGCGTACACCAGGGCGATGAGCCCGCCGAGACTGTGGCCGAGCATGAACACCGGCCTCGGAGCCCCGACCAGCACGCGCCGCACGTAGGCGTCGAGATCGGCGACCCAGTCGTCGAAGCGTTCGACGGCGGCGCGACGTCCCCCGGAGAGGCCGTGGCCGCGGTGGTCGATGACGGCGACGAGCCAGCCGTCGCGCACCAGGCGGTGGGCCACGTGGGCGTAGCGTCCGCCGTGCTCGTTGATGCCGTGCGCGATGACCACCGAGCCCCGTGCGTCGCCGTCGGGCAGCCATTCCCGATGCGCGATGGGGACACCGCGAACGCCGCTGAACGTTCCCCGACGCTGGCGCACCAGCGCATCGTCGCGGTTGGGAGCGGAGTTGTCCAATGCCCTTAGACGGGCGCGGTCACGGACGGCGCGCTGCGCGCCGGCGGCGAAGCCGGCCGCCCTGTCCTGTCCGCCGTCCGGGGCAGGCCGCTGACCCGAAGGATCAACTCGTCCTTGAGGCGGTCGGGTATGAACCGGGTCAGCGGGATGAGGATCCTGGCCTGGCCACCGACGGGGTAGCGTGCCCGGGGACGCGGTGACAGCAGCGCATGCTCGATGGCCCGCGCCACCACGATGGGCTCGACGCCCGTCTCGTTCTCGTGGATCGCCGTCTTGTTGGCGATCTCAACGGCCGCGCCGTACAGGTCGCGCAGCCGGGGCGGGGCATTCCGCAGCAGCTCGGAGCCGGCCGCAACCCCCTTGTTCCAGATCGGCGTCTTGACCGCCCCAGGCTCGAGCAGCGCCACCCGGATGCCCCACGGCCGCAGCTCGATGCGCAGCGCGTCGTGGAGGGCTTCGAGAGCGTGCTTGCTGGCGCAGTACGGCGCGATCATCGGCTGCGCCAGCCGTCCGCCCAGCGAGCCGGTGGTGACGATGCGCCCGCGATTCTCGCGAAGCAAGGGCAGGAACGCCTGGGTCATCGCGACCACGCCGAAGAGGTTGATCTCGAACTGCCGGCGCCACAGGTCCAGCGGCACGAACTCCACCGGGCCGGACACGGCGATGCCGGCGTTGTTGACGATCCCGGCTAGCCGGGAGTCGCGCACGGCGTCGCCGACGATCTCCACCGCCCTGGCCACGTCCGCGCTGTCGGTGACATCCAGGCGGAACGGGGTGAGGCGGTTGCTGGCGTCGCGGCGCAACGCCTCGCCGTCCTCGTTGCGCCGAACGCCGGCGAAGACGCGCAGGCCGAGCGAGTCGAGATGCAGCGCGGCGGCGCGGCCGATCCCGGTCGATGCTCCCGAGACAACCACTGCGGCGTCGTCCATGCCTGTCCTCCCTTCACCGTTGCAGGTCGGAATTGTGGGCGCCGCGCCCGGGTCGCCGTCACCCCCCTCTCGGGTATCCCGGTCAGACGGGGGTTCGGACCCGGGGCGGCGCGACGATCTGCACCAGCTTGACGACGGCGAGCGCCGCCAGCGTGTAGATCAGCACCGCGAGGACGTCAGCCCAGCGTACGAAGGTGCGTCCGTTGGTGATCGGCGTGTTGGTGAAGATGCCGGCGAACGGCGCCGACAGCCAGCCGCCGATCCGGTAGACATAGTGGGCGAAGCCGGTGTTGGCGCCGCCGGCGGCGCGAAAGATGAAGTCCAGGGCGAGGATGGCGTCGACGACGCCGACGACCAGCCAGACGAACTGGGCGAGACGGCTGCTCCCCGAGGTCGGGGCGCGACTGGCGTAGGTCCGCGTGGTTGTGGTCGGAGCGGGAGTTGGGATGTAGGGTCCGGCGGCGGGCCGAACGGTGGCGACGCCGGGTGCGGTCGCTGGGGCCGGCGTCGCCACCGGGGTGGCAGCCGAGGCCGTGCCGGTGCTGACGCGCTCCTCTCGGTAATCGACAGGATCCATCTGAACACCTCCATGCAACGGTCGGCCGGCGCGTTGCAGACACCCGCGGGCTGAGTTGGCCTGATACCTCAGCTATCAGCTTTCAGCCTAGCACATGGCTGGTTTGGCGCCCCCTCGCTGCGGGCGCCCAGGGCGGCCGCCGGTGACCCGCCGACTATCATCGGCCGATGCTGCGCTCGGCCCCGCTCGACGGTTCCTACACCTTCCTCGGGGAGGGGCGGAAGCCCGTCGCAGACCAGACGATCGAGGTCGTGTCTCCCGTGGACGGCTCCGTGGTGGGGCGGGTGCACGAGTTCACAACTGACGAGATCGACGCGATCGTGCACACCGCCCAGCTCGGGCAGCCCGCCTGGGGTGACCGGCCGGTGGACGAACGCGGCCGCCTCCTCCATCGCGCCGCCGACCTCCTCGAGGAGCGCGTCGACGAGATCGCCGACCTGCTGGTGATGGAGATCTCCAAGGCCACCAAGGAGTCACGCGACGAGGTGCTCCGCTCGGCGGACTTCATCAGGTTCACCGCCGAGGAGGCCAAGCGGGTGATCGGCGACTCGCAGTTCAGCGACGCCTTCCCGCGCCAGGCCAAGAACAAGCTCTCGGTGTCGTACCGGGTGCCACTCGGGGTGATCCTGGCGATCCCGCCATTCAACTACCCGGTCAACCTGGCCATCTCCAAGATCGCCCCGGCGCTGGCAGCGGGCAACGCGGTGGTGCTGAAGCCGCCCACGCAGGGAGCGCTGGCGGCAACGCTCGTCGGCGAGATCCTGGTCGAGGCCGGCATTCCCAGCGGCGTCCTCCACGTGGTCACCGGACGTGGCTCGCGCATCGGCGACGCGCTCGTCGAGCACCCCGGCATCGACATGATCAGCTTCACCGGGTCAAGCGACACCGGTCGCGCCCTGGCCAAGAAGGCGGGAATGGTGCCGCTCCTGCTGGAGCTCGGCGGCAAGGACGCGGCCATCGTGCTGTCGGACGCCGACCTCGAGGGTGCGGCGGGCGACATCGTGGCCGGCGCCTACGCCTACTCCGGTCAGCGGTGCACCGCGGTCAAGCGCGTGCTCGCCAGCGAGGCCATCGCTGACTCCCTCGTCGACCTCATCGCCGAGCGGGTCGCCAAGCTGACCGTCGGCGACCCGCGCGAGGACTGCGCGATCACTCCGCTGGTCGACCCGCAGTCGGCACTGCGCGCCGAGAAGCTGGTCGAGGACGCTGTCGCCGCGGGGGCCAAATTGGTGTGCGGCGGGAGTCGCAAGGACAACCTGGTGCAGCCGACGCTGCTGGACTTCGTATCGCCGCAGATGGACATCGCCTGGGTGGAGCCATTCGCCCCGATCCTGCCGGTGCTGCGTGTGCAGAGCGCGTCGGACGCGGTGAAGCTCAGCAACCGGAGCCAGTACGGCCTACAGGCCGCGATCTTCTCGCGCGACGTCGACGTCGCCATGCAGATCTCGCTGCAGCTCGACGTCGGCACCGTCCAGATCAACGGACGCACTGCCCGAGGGCCGGATCATTTCCCCTTCATCGGCACCAAGTCGAGCGGCATGGGGACACAGGGGGTGCGCTTCTCGATCGAGGCGATGACGCGGCTCAAGTCGATGGTGTTCAACATGCGACCGCTCGACCTCGAGAACGTCGACTAGGAGCTGCAGCTAGGCGATCTCGCTGCCCCGCGGATATCCCTGGATGCGGTCCATGGCGAGGTCGTATACCGGTGAGTGGCGCAGCCGCTCCGGCAGGGCCGGGCGCAGCCGTCGTACCGACAGCCGAATCGCGGCGTGCGCTGCCGCGTGGGCCGGCGTCCAGCCGATCCGGTACCCGCTGCGCACCGCCGGGGGTAGGAGGCCGACGGTGGTGAAGCTGAGGACGGCGAAGGCTGCCCGGGTCTGCGCCGACCATGCCGGCGGGTTGAGCACGGTCTTCGCCACCAGGCGCGACCCGGCGCCGGGCGCCACCACGCCGCTGGCGACGCGTTCGTCGACGTACGCGCGCAGCGCAGCGCGGTCGGGCCACAGCCGCGCGGCAGGGACGCCCATCAGCGCCGCGACGGCGCCCCATTCGCGCACGAAGGTGTCGCCGTCGGCGCTGGACAACCCCCCCACGAACGCGTCGTGGGAGACGAGCATGGTGTCCACGAACGTCGCGTGCACCCACAGCAGCAGGTCGGGGTCGTGGCCGCTGTACCTGGCGCCGCCGTGGACCTGGGGCGTGGCGTGGCCGCGGTGCAGGCTGCCGCGGACGGGGATGTGGAGCTTGTTGACCGCTGCGCTGGCGCGCCGTGCCTCGGCGGTGGTGCCGAAGCAGACGACGGTCACCCATTCGACGGTGCGCTGGAAGCGCGCGAACGGCTCGGTGGCGTACGAGCTGTGCTCGATGGCGCCCTCGGCGACCAGCGGATGAGCGGCCTGCATCAACAGCGCGCGGCCGGCACCGAGCATGAGCAGCGGCTCGGCCATCACCTCCCAGGTCACGGAGCCCGGGCCGAACAGACCGGGGTCGGGGTCCCGGTCGGCGATCGGGATGGGCCGTTCGGTGTAGGGCAGCGGGCGCAGCAAGAGCGCGGTGAGGTCAGCACGCGTGGGGATGCGCATCGGTGCTCCACGGTAGCCGCAGACGGGTGTTCTGCGGCGCGCTGATCGTCGGTCGGGCACACGAGAGCCTCGGCTACCATCCACCCTCGTGCCTGAACCCGACGCAGTCGATCGCATCCTCGTGGTCGTCGCCCATCCGGACGATTGCGACTTCGGGTGCGCGGGCAGCACCGCGCGGTGGACGTCGGAGGGCCGGCAGGTGTCGTACTGCATCATCACCGACGGTGACGCGGGCGGCTCCGACCGGTCGATCTCGCGTGCGGAGATGGCCCGGATCCGGCGTGAAGAGCAGACCGCCGCCGCGGCGGTCGTCGGGGTCACGGACATCGCCTTTCTCGGCCACCCTGACGGCCAGGTGCAAGCGTCGATCGACCTGCGCCGCGACATCACCCGGGTGATCCGCCAGCGCAAGCCGATGCGCGTGGTCGCGCAGTCACCCGAACGCAACTACCAGCGCATCTTCGCCAGCCACCCCGACCACCTGGCCGCCGGTGAGGCGGCGCTGTCGGCGGTGTACCCCGACTCGCGCAACCCCTTCGCGCACATGGAGCTGCTCGAGAAGGAGGGGCTCGAGCCGCACACAGTTCCCGAGATCTACCTGATGGCGATGGCGCAGGGAGACACGGTGGTGGACATCACCGACACCATCGACCGCAAGCTCGCCGCGCTGCACTGCCATGCCAGCCAGTACGACAACTGGGACGACCTGGCCGAGCGCATCCGCGGCTGGGCGAGGCTCAACGCGGAGCAGAACGGGCTCGGCGAGGGTCGCAGCGCGGAGAGCTTCCTGCGTGTGCCCACCGGCTGACCAGCCCGGTCGGACAGGCGGCGGGGCGAACGCGTCCGTCAGTTGGTTGCGATGGTGCACGGGCCGCCGGCCGCGGCGCTGATCGCCAAACGCGCGGTGGTCGGATCCCACCGGCTCGAGAACTCGGCGCACGTCGAGCTCACCTGCGGCGGATGCTGGAGCGCCGGATAGGACACCTCGATGTCGCCACCTCCGTAGGTGCCGTCGACGGTCAGTGCCAGGGTGACGCCGGCGGCCGCCGGCGCCGCGACCGATACGCCGCCGGGGGCTGCCGCCAGGTAGGGCCGGGCAAGGTGGTCGAGGAGTGTGAGGTTGGTGTGGCCGGCGGTGTCGCGCACACCCCAGGGTGAGTCTTCGCGCCATTGCCACCAGGCCCAGCCCGCCCCGGCGGCGGTGAAGGCGGCCAGGGCGTCGTCGATCCAGGTGGGCGCCTGGAACTGCGTCGCCGATATCCCCCACTCACCGATCCACAGCGCTCCCGGGACCCGGAAGGCCTCGTTGGCGCTCTGGCGCACATGGTCGTCCAGCGGCTGCGGGTTGCCGTCGAAGATGGGCGGCACCAGCGAGCCGGTGTACTCATGCGGCGAGTAGACGAGGTTGGGCGCCCGCAGAGGGACGATGGCGGTGCCGAACGCGGAGAGCAACTGGCCCTCGACGATGAACAGGTGGTTGGGGTCCACCGCCCCGATGGCGTCGATGGTGTGGGCGTAGAGCGGCCACATGAGGTCCTTCTCGAACCGCACCGGCGGCAGGGGGATGGCGTGTGGCTCGTTGTAGAGGTCGTAGCCGGCCACCCCGCTGTCAGAGCGGAAGCGCTCGGCGAGCAGCTGCCAGGCGCGCATGTAGTCGGCCTGCCAGTCGGGTGACACCCAGAAGTACGAGTTGGCCAGGTTCACCGCGGGAGAGAGGTGGCGCTGCCAGTCGCCGAGCAGGCTGAGGTGCAGGTCGGGCGCCAGCGGCACGTTCGCCCACGCGGGCGCGCCCGAGCCACCGAAGCTCGAGCTCCAGTCGAGGAAGTGCATGTCGAGCACGACCCAGAGGTGATGCGCGGTGAGCATGCGCACCGTCGCGGCGATGTCGTCCAGGTAGCCCCGGTCCCACTGTCCGCGCTGCGGCTCCAATCGCCCCCAGGAGACCGCGACTCGAACCACGTCGAAGCCATCGCTCTCGATCATGGCCGCGTCCTCGTCGTCAAGCGGCGAGCGCAGCACCGTCGACTCGAGAAGGGTCGAGGTGTTGAAGCCACGGAGCAGTACGGTGCGACCGGACTCGTCGACGATGCGGCGGTCGTGCACGGACAGCCACGACAATCCGTGCTGCGCCGGGGGACGGTGGGCGGCACTGACGTGGGTGACCAGGTCGTCGACCGGCAGCTCGGTCCAGAGCAGCCCGGCGATGATGCCGAGCACCAGGGCGACGAAGCAGCGCGGACCGCGCGCCAATCCCTCCCCGCGCCGGCCGGGGCGCCATCCCAAGCGCTTCACGCCCGCATGGTCGCATCAGAACGGTGGCGGAGGCTTGCGGTGAAGATAGTTAGCCTCTATAATTATTTCAGGACATGGTGGACGAAACGGTGATCGACAGGGCTCAGCCGGCAGCGGCGGCGGGGCATCCCCTCGACCCGGTGGCGGTTGCCAACCGCCTGCGCCCCGTCCTTCTGCATCTCAACAGGCACCTGCGCCGCGAGCTGCACGCGCTGGGTCTCGGCAGCAGCCAGGTGTCGCTGCTCTCGTCGATCAGCAAGACGCCGGGGATCGGGGTCGCCGATCTGGCCACGCGGGAGGGCACTTCCGCGCCGTCGATCTCCAACCACATCGACCGCCTCGAGGCCGCCGGCCTGGTGATGCGCAGCCGCAGCGGCGAGGGCGATCGCCGCAGGGTCGGGCTCACCAACACCCCCGAGGGCCAGCGCGTGCTCCGCGCGGTGCGTTCACGCCGCACCGCCTGGCTGGCGGCGGGCCTGCGCGACCTTCCCGGCGAGCAGCTCCGCGCCATCGACGGCGCCATCGACGGCCTCAGCGCCCTGGTGGAGCGGACGTGAGCCTGGCGTCCGCGTCCTCGCGCACCTTTGCGTCGCTGAGGCGCCATCGCAACTACCGGCTGTACTTCGGCGGCCAGGTTGTGTCGCTGAGCGGAACCTGGATGCAGAACGTGGCCCAGGCGTGGTTCGTGCTCCAGCTCACCCACGGCTCCGCGTTTGCGGTCGGGGCGCTGTCGCTGTGCCAGTTCGGCCCCTACGCGATCGGCGGCCTCTTCGGCGGCTCGCTGGCGGACCGGCTCAACGCCCGGCGGACGCTGGTCTTCACCCAGCTCACCTCGATGGCGGTGGCCGCAGCGCTCGCCGGTCTGGCCCTGACCCACAGCGCCCAGGTGTGGGAGGTGTTCCTCCTTGCCGGGGCGATGGGCTGCGTGCTCATCCTCGACACCCCGGTGCGGCAGGCGTTCACCATCCAGATGGTCGGCCGCCGCGAGCTGCCCAACGCCATCGCGCTCAACTCCAGCCTCTTCAACGTCTCGCGGGTGGTCGGCCCGGCCATCGCCGGCGTCCTGATCGCCACCACCGGGGTGGGCGTGTGCTTCCTCATCAACGCGATCAGCTACATCGCGGTGGTGGGCGCGCTGCTGCTGATGCGCGACAGCGAGCTCCACTCCATCGACCGCGGCACCTCGCGGCCGACCCTGTTGCGCGGCGTCGGCGAGGGACTGTCGTACGCATGGCGCACCCCCAGCGTGCGCCTCGTGTTGATGGTGATGCTGGTGATCGCCACCCTGGCGATCAACTTCAACGTGTTGCTGCCGGTGCTGACCGCCCACACGCTGGCGTCGGGACCCGAGGTGTTCGGCATCCTCAGCGCCTCGTTCGGCGGCGGCGCGCTGGCGGGTGCGCTGACCTCGGCGTCGCTGTCGCGCGCAAGCCTGACCTGGATGCTTGCCGGCGCCCTCGGTTTCGGTGGGTCCCTGCTGCTGCTGGCCCCGGTCACCACCGTCTGGCTCGCGTGCGTGATCCTGGTGTTCACCGGCTTCACCTTCTCGGTGTACGGGTCGCAGAGCAACTCGTCGCTGCAGATGGTCGTGCCCGACCGGCTGCGCGGGCGTGTGCTGTCCCTGTACGGCTACGTGTTCTTCGGCACCGCACCACTCGGCGGCCTGTTCACGGGCTGGCTGTGCGGCCAGTACGGAACCTGGGCGTATTGCCTGGCCGCGGGAGGCGTCACCGTTGCCGCGGCGGTGGGCGGCGTCATCGCCATGCGTGCGCGTGGAACCCGCCTCCCCGAACGCCGGTCGCTGCCAAACATCGGCGGCGCCGACGCGAGTACCGTGACGGCGCGCGAATAGGCGCCGGCAGCGGGAGGCACGGGAAGGTGGCGAGGTCGCGCGTGGTCATCGTCGGGGCCGGCTTCGGCGGCATCAGCGCGGCGCGCGCGCTGCGCGGGGCGGACGCCGACGTGCTGGTCGTCGACAGGCACAACTACCACCTCTTCCAGCCGTTGCTGTACCAGGTCGCCTCCGGCCTGCTCGACCCGTCCGAGATCGCTCACCCGGTGCGAACGCTGCTGCGCCACCAGCGCAACTGCGACGTGCGCATGAACGAGGTGCTCGCCATCGACGTCGA
>DATBEL010000070.1:0-6735 GCA_036276135.1 Candidatus Dormiibacterota bacterium | reverse complement strand
TGCCTGATCCGAGCGAAGGCGTCGACCTCAGCGGGCTGCACCGCGAGCTCGACCGCCTCAAGAGCCAGCTGTGCCGCTGCCAGCACCAGGGCACCTGCCTGGCCTGCAAGGGCTTCGAGATCCTGCGTGAGCAGTCGCAGACGGTCATCGCGGCCGCCAGCCAACCGGTGCTCATGCAGGTGGCCCAGGAGGCGGCCATCAAGGACCTCATCGGCCAGCTCGGCGGTGTCCAGGAGAAGCTCGCCGAGGACCCGCAGCTCCAGGAGCTGATGATGCGGATGATGGACCGCGTCCAGGAGGACCTCGGCGGACCCGACGAGCTGGCCAAGCTGTTCAGCGGACTCGGCTTCCAGGTTCCTCCGGGCGGCCCGGGCGTGCCCGGCGAGCTGCCGGGATTCGGTGGCACCGCGCCAAGCAACCCGGCGCAGGACTCCTACGACGACCGTCCCCGGCCCAAGCCGGACAGCCCCGACAAACCAACCCCGCCGGTCGACGAGGGCGACGACGCGCCGCCCGCCGGCGCCTGAGGAGGAACGCCCCGATGCCGTCCCGGCTTCGCCGATCCGTTCTGGCCTGTCCCGGCAGTAACCCGAAGATGATGGAGAAGGCGGCGGCCTCGGCCGCGGACGAGGTGTTCCTCGACCTCGAGGATGCATGCGCCCCCCTGGAGAAGCCGGCCGCGCGGGGCAAGATCGTGGAGGCCCTGCGCAACCACGACTGGCAGGGCAAGGTGCGCGTGGTGCGCATCAACCAGGTCACCAGCCAGTTCGCCCTCGACGACCTGCGCGAGGTGGTCACCGGGGCGGGTGACGCTCTCGACTGCATCATGGTGCCGAAGGTGGAGAACGCGGGCGACATCGCCTTCGTCGACCGTGCCCTGGGCAGCCTCGAGCAGGCGCTCGGGCTCGAGCAGGGACGGATCGGCATCGAGGCGCAGGTCGAGGACGCCAACGGCCTCATGCACGCCGAGGAGATCGCCTTCGCCAGCAAGCGGATCGAGACCATCACCTACGGTCCGGCCGATTTCTCCGCGGCCATGCAGTTCCCCAACCTGACGGTGGCAAACACCTACAACTATCCGGGTGACATCTTTCACTACGTGCTCTTCAAGCTCGCCGTCGCCGCGCGTGCCGCGGGCATCCAGGTGATCGACGGACCGTACCTGCTGATCCGCGACCTCGACGGATTCCGCGACGCCGCCTCACGCGCCGCGGCGCTCGGCTATGACGGAAAATGGGTGCTGCACCCGGGCCAGATCGAGCCCTGCAACGAGGTGTTCACGCCGTCGCAGGCCGACTTCGACAAGGCCGTCGAGATCCTCGAGGCGTACCGGCACGCCACCGAGGTGGAGCGACGTGGTGCGGTGATGCTCGGCGACGAGATGATCGATGAGGCCTCGCGGAAGATGGCCATGCAGTTCGAGATGCGCGGCCGCGCGGCGGGGCTCACGCCGTCGCCGCGGCAGGAGAAGGTGGAGGCGGCAGCAGGCTGACCGTCGCCGCGCCGGCTGGGCGCGGGTGGCGCGCGCCCGCCGTCGGTGGTCGCGCCGGGCGTCAGCGCGCAGGCGCGCGTCCATCTGCATGTTGATGAGCCTCGACTTGCCAGCCCCACTGGCCCGACGATCGCGCCCGTCTGCGTGGGCGAAGACATGCCCGCAGCTCGTCATCCCCAACCCGTCGGCATTGACCGCCTCGGCCACCTGGTTTCAGACGCACGTCGGTTTCATAAGCGGTTGCACGGCCCGATTCGCTGGTAGCGTTGCGGCATGCTCGCGCTCACTGAGCCGCTCCGCCCGCCGTGGCGCGTGGACGAGGCCGACTGCCTGCATTTCCTCGCGTCGTTGCCGGATGGGTCGGTCGACGTCATCACCACCGACCCCGCCTACAGCGGGATGAACCAGCACATGGCGTTCGGGCACGGACGCATCGTGGGAAGGTACGCGGCCGTCGACAACGATCGCTGGTTCACGGAGTTTCGCGACGACCCGCAGACGTTCCTTGCCTTCCTGCGCGAGTGTCACCGCGTTCTCGCCGATGGCGGGCATATCTACGTGATGTTCGACAGCTTCTCGCTGCTGTCGCTCGGCCACCTCATGCGCGAGGTGTTTGCGGTCAAGAGCCTCATCGTCTGGGACAAGGTGAACCTGGGAATGGGCCACTACTTCAGGCGCCGTCACGAGACGATCGTGTTCGCCACCAAGGGCCACCGGAAGCTGTCGCGTCGGGATCTCCCAGACGTGTGGGCGGTCAAGCGCATCCACCGTGCGATCTACCCGACGCAGAAGCCAGTGGAGCTGTTCTCTCGCATGCTGGCGGGCAGCGCCACTCCCGGGATGATCGTGTGTGACCCGTTTGTTGGCAGCGGCTCCTCGGCGGTCGCTGCGCTGGTGGCCGGCTGCGCGATGCTGGCCGCGGATATCGACGCCAGGGCCGTCGCCACAACGCGGGAGCGATGTGCGGCGGTGACAGCGGGAGACGCCGACCCCGGCGAGGTGGCCGCGCGCTACCTCCCCGGATAACCGAGCCGGGACAGCCCGGCGCGCCGATCCCAGGCAGGTCGGCGCGCGGTCCGGCCGCGGGGACCGGCGTTCTACACTGCGCGGCCATGAGCACCGAGGTCACTGCCGAGTCGCGCGAGGTGGTCGCCATGGTTCGCGACTTCGTCGAGCGCGAGATCCTGCCGGTGGTCCACCAGCTCGAGCACGACGACGAGTACCCCACCGCGATCGTCGCGAAGATGAAGGAGCTCGGCTTCTTCGGCTTCGCCATCCCAGAGGAGTTCGGCGGGTCTGGGCTCGACTACCAGACATACGCGATGTGCTGCGAGGAGATCGCTCGCGGCTGGATGTCGATCACCGGCGTGATCAACACGCACTTCATCGTCAGCTACCTCATCGAGCAGTTCGGCACCGACGAGCAGAAGCAGCGGTTCCTTCCACGGATGGCCACCGGGGAGATGCACGGCGGCTTCTCGATGAGCGAGCCCAACTGCGGCAGCGACGTGCAGGCGATCGAGACCCGCGCGGTCCGCGACGGTGACGACTACGTCGTCAACGGCACCAAGATGTGGGCCACCAACGGGGAGCACTCGACGGTGGTGGCGACGCTGGTCAAGACCGACCCCGGCGCCAAACCGGCCTGGAAGGGGATGTCATGCATCCTCGCCGAGAAGACGTACGACGGCTTCCGCTCCACCAAGCGCATCGAGAAGCTCGGCTACAAGGGCGTGGAGACGACCGAGCTGGTCTTCGAGAACAACCGCCAGCCGGCCACCAACCTGCTCGGTGACGTCGAGGGCGAGGGGTTCAAGCAGATGATGGCCGCCATCGAGATTGGTCGGGTCAATGTCGCCGCCCGCGGGGTCGGCGTCGCGCAGCGGGCGTTCGAGCTGTCGATCGGGTATGCGCAGCAGCGCCACGCATTCGGGGTGCCGATCGCGCAGCACCAGGCCATCCAGCTCAAGCTCGCCGACATGGCAACGAAGATCACCGCGGCTCGCTTGATGACCCAGATGGCTGCACAGCGGAAGGACGCCGGGGAACGTGCCGACATCGAATGCGGCATGGCCAAGCTCTTCGCCACCGAGACCTGCTTCGAGTGCGTCGTCGAGGCGATGCGCATCCACGGTGGGTACGGATACTCCAAGGAGTACCAGGTGGAACGGCTCTATCGTGATGCGCCGCTGCTGATGATCGGCGAGGGCACCAACGAGATCCAGAAGCTGATCATCGCGCGTGGCCTTCTCGAGAGGTACAAGGTCAGCTGACCGACAGCTCCTCGCCGGCCGCGTAGCTGGTGTGCTCGCCCATGTTGGTCAGGATCCAGGCGTGGGCGCGGCCCATCACGCGCCACTGCAAGGGTCCGCCCACGATGGCGGTGTCCTCGTCGATGCCGACGAGGTGGACGCCGGGTGGCGTCGCCTCGACCGCCCATTGGATGGCGCCGGGCATCCAGCGTTCAATCTGGTCGAAGTGCGGCATCACGATCATGCCCGGCACCAGGCCGAGCCCGGGGACGGGCGGGCCGCTCCGGCGACGGATGTCCGGCACCGTATCGGTGAGCGCGATCGCCCCGGCCGAGCACCCGGCGACGGCGCCGCCCTGCATCCACACCTCATTGATCGCGGCGCCAACACGCGTCCCCACCAGCGTCTTGGCCAGGTACGTGGGATTGCCACCGGAGAGGTACACGAGCCCCGCCCCGGCGATCTGCTCGGCGAGCTCGGCACGGTCGGCATCGCCGCGGTTGAGGACCATGAGCGGGGTCGCCTCGACGCCCAGCCGCGCGTAATGAGCGCGCCCGAGATCGACCCAGTAGGCGATCCGCTCCTCACCCTCCAATGCCGCGGCGGTGGGGAGAAACACCACCCGCCCCGTCCGTCCAGCGAGAAGCGCGCGGTCGACGTCCTCCGTCGCCGGCGTGAACTCACCGCTGCCGACAAGAGCGATGGGACCTGGCACAGCCGCATTGTGCCTGCTGGCCCTGCTGGGACAGCGTGCGCTCGCGGCGCACGTCTAGAGTCGCGCCACCATGAGTGACACAAACGCGAGCGTTGGCCGCGTGCTGCGGTTCATCGCGTCGGGTGGCATGGCGGGCGAGGACCCCGACGTGGTCGCCGAACTGCTCACCACCGCGCACCAGATGGCCGAGATGGTCATTGCAGACAGCGCGTCCTCGCCCGAGCTGCGCCGTACCGCGGAGACATTCCTCGAACAGCTCGGCGCCGACACCTTTGGTGAGCACTGACATGCCGCGCGCATCCGTCAACGGCGTTGAGCTCGAGTACGACAGCTTCGGCGAACCGGCGAGCACCCCGCTGCTGCTGTTGATGGGCCTGTCCTACCAGATGATCGAGTGGGACGACGCCGTCTGCCAGACGATCGCCGACCGCGGTTTCTGGGTGACCCGATTCGACAACCGCGACGTCGGACTCTCCAGCAAGCTCGACCAACTGGGCATCCCCGACCTGCTCGGGGCGATGGCGGGCACAGCCGCGCCGCCGTACACGCTCGACGACATGGCCGGCGACGCGGTGGGACTGCTCGATGTCCTCGGCATCAGCGCCGCGCATGTCGTCGGTGTCTCGATGGGCGGGATGATCGCGCAGCTGATCGCGATCAATCACCCAGAGCGCGTGCTCAGCCTCACCTCCATGATGTCGACAGTCGGTGGCCCCAACGTCGTCCAGGCGCAGCCGGATGTGATCGCGGCGCTGCTGGTCCCGCCGGGACCGACGCACCAGGAGAGGGTGGAGCACTCGCTGGCCGTCCGCCGGCTGATCAACGGCGCCGGCGTGCCGTTCGACGAGGAACGCGCGCGGCGCAAGGCGGAGCGGGCCGTCGACCGCAGCTTCCACCCCGACGGTGGCCTGCGCCAGATCGTCGCCATCCTGGCGGCGCCCGACCGCGCTCCCGCACTGAGCCGGCTGACCATTCCCACCCTTGTCGTCCACGGCGAGGAGGATCCGCTGGTGCCGCCGGACAACGGGCGTCAGACGGCAGCGGCGCTGCCCAACGCGCGCCTGATCATGATCGCGGACATGGGCCACTACCTCCCCGAGCGGGTCTGGCCTGACGTGGTGGATGCCATCGTCGCGCTCGCCGGCAGCGCCGCTCGCAGCTAATCGCGCGCGGCCAGCTCGAGCACGGGCACTGCGTCGCCCAATCGGGTGCGCATGACGCCAACGGCGTCGGCACTGCTGTCACCCGCGATGAACCCTCGTCCCAGCTGACGGGCGGCGACCGCGGTGGTGCCGCTGCCGGCACACCAGTCGAGCACCAGGTCGCCGGGTCGCGATGATGCGCCAACAATCCGCCGCAGGATCCCCAGCGGCTTCTGCGTCGGATACCCGGTGCGCTCCCGAGAGTTGGTGGGCACGATGGTGTGCCACCAGACGTCGGTCGGCGTCTTGCCACGTGCAACGCGCTCCTCAGTCTGCAACCCGGGCGCCATGTAGGGGACGCGCTCAACCTCGGCGAGGTCGAAGTGGTGCGCCCCGGCGGTGCGCGCGTAGACGAGGATGACGTCGTGCTTGGCCGGCCATCTCGTGGTCGTCCGCGCGCCGAAGTCGTAGGCCCAGATCACCTCGTTGATGAAGCAGTCGCGGCCGAAGACCTCATCGAGCAGCACCTTGCAGTAATGCGACTCCCGTGGATCCACGTGCAGGTACAGGGTGCCGTGGGCGGCGAGCACGCGACGGCTCGCCACCAGCAGCGGCCGAAGCCAGCCGAGGTAATCGTCAAAGCTGTCGCCGAAGGACGCGATGTCGGTGCGCGTGCTCCGGTACCGCGACCCGGCAAACCCGCGGCGGTCGCCATCACTCGCACGTTCGGTCCGCAGCCGGAACCCGTCACGCCGGCTGCCGCTGTTGAACGGCGGATCCGCATAGACGAGCCCCGCGCACCCGTCCGGCAGGGCCGCGAGCAGCGTGCACGCGTCCGCGTGGACGATCAGACCCGCCCCGGCCGCAGGCAACGCCAATGCTGACACTGCGATGAGCGTACCCGACGCCGATGAACCCCGCCCGCAACCCCGTCGATGGGTACACCCTGCCTACTCTCTCTTCACTGCGTTCACCGTTCCAGGAGGTTCACCATGGGTGGAGAGGTCGACAAGGCCGGCGGCAGGATCAAGCAAGCCGCGGGCGACCTGACCGACGACAAGGACCTGAAGGCCAGGGGCAAGGCCCAGAATGCGGCCGGCGACGTCAAGGACGCGGGCTCCAAGGCGAGCGACA
>DATBEL010000069.1:0-6552 GCA_036276135.1 Candidatus Dormiibacterota bacterium | reverse complement strand
GGATGGCCTCGTTGAGCGCGTTCTGGACGGTGCGGAACTCGGCCACGCTGGCCGCGTGGAGGCTCTCGGCGCGGCGCAGCCGGCGGCGCCCGACGGCCATGGCCAGGCCGACCATGGTGAAGAGGACCAGCAGTCTGGCGGTGATCAGGATCCAGGCGGGCACCGGCGCATCCTAGCTGCGCGTCGGCAACGGCCCGGCAACCGCCGTGCATCGATTTGGGAGGAGCCCGATCGCGCGACGGCGCTACGATCGGAAACATGGCCACGTCCGCCACCACAGCACGGGTTCGCGCCCCCGAGCTGCGCGGCGCCGGCTGGTTCAACACCGACCGGCCCCTGACCATCGCCGGACTGCGCGGCACGGTGGTGCTGCTCGACTTCTGGACCTTCTGCTGCATCAACTGCCTGCACGTCATCGAGGAGCTGCGCCCGCTCGAGGAGCGCTTCGGTGACCGGTTGGTGGTCATCGGGGTGCACTCGCCCAAGTTCCCCCACGAGGCCGACCACGACGCGGTGGGCCGGGCGGTGCGCCGCCACCGCATCCGCCATCCCGTGCTCGACGACCCCGGGATGGAGACGTGGCAGCAGTACGCGGTGCGGGCCTGGCCGACTCTGGTGCTCATCGACCCTCAGGGCTACGCGGTCGCCACCGCGTCCGGCGAGGGCCACGCGGCGGAGATGGGCGCACTCATCGAGCAACTCCTCTCCGACCCCGAAGCGGAGATCAGCGATGTGCCCGCCTTCGCGCCGCCGCCCGCTGTGGAGGACGGGGTGCTCTCATACCCGGGCAAGGTGGCGAGCGACGGGGGCAGCCGTCTGGCGATCGCCGACACCGGGCACGATCGCGTGCTCGTCACCGACCTCGGCGGGCGCATCCTCGATGAGTTCGGCGGCTTCGACCAGCCCCAGGGGGTGCGCTTCGACGGCGGCCGGCTGCTGGTCTGCGACACGCTGGCCGGGAGACTGGTGGCCATCGATCTCGCCGGCGGCCGGCGCACGGTGCTCGCCGAGGACATCTCCTCGCCGTGGGACGTGGTGCGCCTCGACGATTCCCGCCTGGCCGTGGCGGAGGCGGGGCGGCACCGGCTTCTGGCCGTCCCGGCCGAGGGCGGCGCCGCCACCCCGCTGGCGGGGACGCGCGCCGAGGGATTGCGCGACGGCCCCGCCCTGGAGGCCCACCTGGCCCAGCCCAGCGGGCTGTCGGTGCTGCCCGGCGGCGCGCTGGCCTTCGCCGACTCCGAGGTGAGCGCGCTGCGCGTGCTCCGCGCCGGCGAGGTGAGCACGCTGGTCGGCGAGGGCCTCTTCGAATGGGGCAGCGCCGACGGCGACCGTCAGACGGCCCGCCTCCAGCACCCGCTCGGCGTGGCGGCGCTGCCGGACTCTGCCCTCGCGGTGGCCGACACCTTCAACTCCCTGCTGCGGGTGTGGCGCGACGGGCGGCTCTCGACCCTCGCGCTCTCCGAGGCGCTCAACGAGCCCGGCGGCCTCGACGTGCTCCCCGACGGACGGCTGGTGGTGGCCGACACCAACGCTCATCGGGTGGTGTTCGTCGACCCGCGCACCGGCTCTGTGGAGGAGCTCCGCCTCTCCGACCGGCGCGGCGAGCCGCTCAGCGGACGCGCCGGTGAGACGGTGCACCTCACCATCTCGCTCGACACCGGCGATGAGGATGTCGATCCGAGTCAGGGACCGCCGGTGCGGGTCACTGTCAGCGCGGACCCGGGGACGCTGCTCGGCTCAGGGCCACGCAGCTGGGCGCTCGACGATCTGCCCGCGGAGGTGGACGTGGTGCTCGGCACGCCCGGCGAGGGGGTGCTGTCCATCGACCTCACCGCGGCCACGTGCCGTGGCGACCTCTGCACCGTGCACCGGCGCGGCGAGGAGCGGCCCCTGCGGGTGGGCTGACCGGTCAGCGCTCCCGGATGAGCGCCGCCGGCGCCGCGTACAGCAGGCGCACCCGGTGTTCCGGCTCGCCTTCATCGCCGAGTCGGATGAGAACGTCGACCGGACGTCCCCGATGGACGGGCGTGGAGAGGGGCGGCACGCCGCCGCCCCTCTGGTCCGCTAGTTGTTGAAGTTGCCGTCCTGGCCGGGCGAGCCGGCGGGGTCGGCGTGGCCGCCGGCGCTGTCGGGCTCGGTGCTCGGCGCCTCGCGGCGAGCTGGAGCTGAGCCTGGCGCGGCAGCGCTCGACGGCGGAGTACCGGCAGAGCCAGCAAGGCCTGCTGCGCGAGGTCGAGCACCTCACCAGCATCGCCGAGCGCCTGCTGCTGCTGGCGCGCGCCGACGCCGGAACCCTGGTGGCGGACCGTGCTCCCGTCGACGTCAACGACGTGCTCATCGAGACCGCCGAGCGGTGGCGCACAGCGGGAGCTCGCAAGCACGTGGTGGTGACGGTCGAGGCGGCTGACGTGGGCACGGCTCTCGCCGATGGCGCACTTCTCCGCCAGGTTCTTGACAACCTCGTCGATAACGCGGTCAGGCACGCCCCTCCGGGCAGCGCCGTGGGGCTGCGCGCGCGGACCGCGCCGCGTGGCGTGGAGATCGACGTGGCCGACCAGGGGGACGGGGTTCCGCCGGAGCTGCGCCCGCTGCTGTTCCAACGCTTCTTCCGGGCCGCGCCGGCACGCACTCCCGGCGGGCGGGGCGGCGGCGCTGGTCTCGGCCTCGCCGTGAGCTGGTCGATCGCACGCGCCCATGGCGGTGACCTCAGCTACGTGGACGCCCCGGGCGGAGCGGTCTTCCGGCTCTGGGTGCCCGCCTGACGCCCGTGGACCACTGGCCGCGAAGCTGGTGTGTATACTATGCGCATGGCACGCGTGAACGTGTATCTCCCTGATGACCTGGCCGACGCGGCGCACGCGGCTGACCTCAATATCTCCAGCCTCACGCAAGAGGCCATCCGACACGAGCTGCAGCAGACGGCCACTGCCGAGTGGATACAGGCGGTGTCGCGGCTGACAGCACCGCGCGTCAGCCATTCAGCTGTGCAGAAGGCCATCGACGAGGCGCGCGATGAGTTCGGCAACGCGGGTGGATGACGCCGCCGTCGTTGACGCATCGGCGTTGGTCGACTTTCTCCTCGGCAATGATCAGGGTCGTGCGGTTGGCCCTGTGTTGGGACGCTTCGTGCTCCATGCGCCCGCGCACATCGACGCGGAAGTCCTGTCTGCGCTTGGGCGCCTGCATCGAGCGCGAACCATCACGGCCCGTCAGGTCGGCAGCCGGCTCGAGGCGCTGGCGGAGGCGCCGATAGAGCGGCACCCGCTGATGTCACTCCTCGCCGGTGCCTGGCGGCGGCGGGAGCATTTTCGTCTGGTCGATGCGCTCTACATCGAACTGTCCGAGACGCTGGGGGCGGTGCTGTTGACCACGGACGGTCGGCTGGCTTCAGCCGCCGGCATCGCCGCCATCACTCCCTGATGGTCTCCCGGCGAGGTGATGCCGCGCGCCGCGCTCAGGTGGCGACGCGCAGGACGTCGAGGGGTTGACTGCTGCCCGCGATTGACGTCCATCCGCCATCCCGTGTGTCGATCTGCAGGAGCGGCGCCGTGCTGTCCGTCGTGGCGGCGTAGACCAACCGACCGTCGGGGCTGAGCGTCAGGGAGATCACCGGTACCGTGGGTACCAGCGACTTGCGAACGGTGAGCGTGGCGGTGTCGATGACGGTGACGCCGAGCTCGCCCACACTGTAGAGCGTGCGATCGTCCGGGCTGATCGCCGCGGCGCCGTACGTGATCCGCTTGGCTTCGGCGGTGAGGGGACCCCACGGCGTCCACGCCGCAGCGGACGCCGGCGTGGGGACAGGCAGCGAGCCGCTCCTGGTCTGATAGGCGGCATCGACCGGCATCTCGATCACAGCGCCGTTCGCCGCGTTGACCGCATACACGAAACGCCCGTCGTGAGAGGCCGCGAGCCCCCAGAGCAGGTCGAGTGTTGCGTCGCGTGGCGCCATGGGCAGGTCGATGCAGAAGGACGTCGCGTCAGCGAGGTTGAGCACGTGAACGAATGGAGCAGCGGCGCCGAAGGCGTACACCGTGAACCGCCAGGCGCCGTCGCGCGAGGTCACGGTGTCGGTGGGGGTGCCGCTCATGGTTCGCTCGCCAGTGCGCTTGTCCGCGATGACACGCGGGTCGAGGGCGTGCGCAACCAGGTCGTAGCGGCGCACGTGGTAGCCACCACCCGCGGTCGGCAGGCCGAGATCCTCGAGCAGGAAGAGGTTGTGGCCGTCGGCGCTGATGCCGTCGAAGTGGAAGGAGCCGGCCAGGTCGACGCGCAGCGGCGCGCGCTCCAGCGCAGTGGTGTCAAACACGAGGAAGCTGCTCTTGGTCAACGATGCATCGACAGCCGGCATGCCGCCGGAGAGCACCAGGTACCGTCCGTCCGGTGACAGGCCGCCCGCCCGCTGGCTGGGACCGAACGCAGGGAGGTCGTACCCCCGCGGCACCGTGGTGGTCTGGAGCCTGCGGCCGGTGGCGGTGTCGATCGCGGTGAGCGCGGGCCCTGCGGGGGTCTCGCCGACTGTGTAGAGGCGTGTCCCGGCGCGGGTGATGACGCCTTCCGGAAGCGTCATCGTCGGTTGATGGCGAGTCGTGTCCAGGACGATGATCGAGCTGAGGCTGGACTCACTGCCCTGCTGCACCCACAGCCGTGCGGGCTGAACCGGCGCCGTCCCCGCGAGACCGCTGTGGACGCTCGGGACGGTGGCGATGCTCACCGCAGGGCCGCCGCATGCGACCAATGCAGCGGTGCCGAGCAGGAGCGCGTGGCGGCGCAGTCTCTTCATGGTGGGTCCTCCACCACCTGTACACCGCGCGCGGGGCATCGGTTCCGCCTCAGCGCAGCGAGTGGGCGATGGCCAGTGCCTGCGTCTCGGTGAGGTCGCCCTCCACGCGGATCGTGATGTCACCGTGCTCGAACACCAATGTCGGCCCCGCCAGTCGCAGGGTGTCCGGCGCCACGCTGCCGTCGGGGAGGTCGTACGCGAGCTGATGCGGCGCGCCGCCCAGCCAGAAGCCGGATCCGCCGTCGACTGTGACGGGCGTGATGGTGGTCTGCGCGCTCACGAACTTCTGAATGAGCACGGGGTCGGTGGCGCCGCGGAACTCAGTGACGAGCAACCCCACCCCCGTCTGGCCGGCCGGTGGCAGGCCGGTGCTTGGCCCATAGACGAGGGTGACCACAGGTCCCAGGTCGGACCGGACGTACACGGCGTCGGGAGAGCCGGCAAGTTGCGGGACCAGCACCGCAAATCCGGCAGTCCGGACAGCGCTCTCGACCGAGCTGCGCTGGCCGAGGCCGAGGTTGGAACCGAGCCCCGACGCGGAGGTGGTGGGGCGAGATGTCGGAACCGGAGGGAGTGATGTGACCGGGGTGATCACGACGCCCTGTATGCCCAGCCAGTGCGCGATCGCCGTCCGCACCGGGGGCACGCCGAGGGCGACCGCGAGGATCGCTGCGGCGGCCGCGAGGATCATTCGTCGCCGCCTGATGACCGGTCGGCGCCGCGGGTCCACGAGCCGGGCTCGCACCATCGCGGCAAGCGGCGGGGTCGGCGGAAAGTCGACGTGTCTCCTGAGGTTGGCGAGCTGCTCTTCGAGGTCGCTGATCATGTCGCCTCCGCCGGAAGCGCCATTCGATCGCGGAGCCGCCGCAGCCCGCGCGAGAGGCGGGACTTGACGGTGCCTTCTGCGCAGCCCAGGACGGCGGCGGTCTCGCTCACGTCGAGGTCGAGGAAGAACCGGCAGGCGATCACTCGACGGTCGCTCTCATCGAGGGCGTTGACCGCACGGAGGAGCGCCGCGCGCTCCTCCGCCGCCTCGACCGCTGCTTCCGGCGATGGGGCCGCATCACCCTGGCTGTAGTGGTCGACCAAGCGCAGTTCGAGATCGGCTCGGCGCCGCGACGCCCGCCGGCGATTGCGGGCCGCGTTGGCGACGATCCGCAACAGCCACGGCCGGAGCGGCGCGTCGCCGCGAAATCGCGGCAGCGCGCGGTAGGCCGCGAGGAAGCCGTCCTGGGCGGCCTCCTCGGCGTCCGCCGCCGACCCGGTGACCAGGTAGGCGGTTCGGAAGGCGAGATCCGAGTGTCGCGTGACCAACTCTGCGTACGCCTCCTCGTCGCCACGGCGGGCGCGTGCGATGAGCTCTGCTTCGTCCAGTGGTCGGCCCTCCACGGAGCGATTTCACTCCTAGTACACCGGCCGTGGGCGATCCGTTCCTGGATCGCCCGGCGCATCACTCGGTGGTGATGGCGCGGAGGATGTCGACGCGGGCGGCGCGGATGGTGGGCACGATGGCGGCGACCACCCCGAACACCCCTGCCGCCACGGCGTAGAGGATCAGGTTGCCGCCGGGGATGGAGATGGTGTCGATTCCCAGGCTGTGCAACGCGCTGGCCACCACCACGCCGAGACCGGTGCCCACCACCAGCCCGAGCACGGCGCCGAGCAGCGAGATGATCACCGACTCCCAGCGCACCATCGAGCGTGTTTGTGATCGGGTCATGCCCAGCGCGCGCAGCAGGCCGAGCTCGCGGGTGCGCTCCAGCACGCTC
>DATBEL010000068.1:0-4686 GCA_036276135.1 Candidatus Dormiibacterota bacterium | reverse complement strand
CAGCGCTTCCGAGGTGCGCTTGCGGACCTGATCAGCGAGACCAAGCGGACCGGCATCACGCAGGTGGAGATCTCGCGCAGCACGCAGCTGCCCAACGGCGTGGCAGCACAGCTGGAGCTCGGAGCGGGGCGGGGAACAATCATCCGCCGGACCCGCACGATCGATGGCGGGGTGTTTGCCTACACCGTCAACCACATGTCTGACGATGTGGGCCGCCTCTTCACGGAGAGTCACCTGCGCAAGCGATCCCTCATGGCGATGCTGGAGGGCAGCGACGTCAAGCTCACGGGGGCTGTGCAGTCGATTCACGCTCAGCTCGCCGACCTCACCATCGGCGAGCGCCTCGGCCTCGATTTCGGTGACCCGGTGCTCTTCGTCGAGAGACTCCTGTACGGCGCTCGGCGCCGTCCGGTCCAGCTCGCCCAGAGCTGGTATCGCGGAGACCGCTACGAGTACACCGTCACGCTCGAGACCGGTACCCGTCCCGGGACAACGCTCGGCGCCCAGTTCGCGTAGCCGCCGGCGAGAAGCCTCTCTGCGGCTGGAGCTCCGGGCGCGAATCGGCCGTCATACCGCCTCCGCCACCGCCGCGACGCCGTCAGCCACCTCATCCGGCTTGCCGGGTGTTTTGATCCGAAGGACCCGCGCCACGGACTCCGGCAGGTACCAGTTCCACTCACCGAACAGCGACACCAGCGCCGGCACCAGCAGCATCCGCACGATGGTCGCGTCCAGGAGGATGCCGAAACCCAGGCCGGTGGCGAACACCTTGATGTCCGTCTCCGGCCCCGACGCCAGCGAGAGGAAGGCCAGGAAGAGGATCAGCGCGGCCGAGGTGACCAGCCGGCCGGTGCGTCCCACACCCTCGATGACCGCGCGGTTGGTCGAGCCCGTCCTGTCGTACTCCTCGCGGATGCGCGACAGGATGAACACCTCGTAGTCCATCGACAGGCCGAAGAGGAAGGCGAAGATCATGATCGGCAGCCAGAAGGTGATCGAGCCCGTCGGCGCCACGTTGAACACCGCCTTCGATCCCCACCCGTACTGCCAGAACACCACCACGCCGCCGAACGTCGCGGCCAGCGACGCCAGGTTGAGGATGATCGCCTTGAGCGGGATCAGCACGGACCGGAAGGCTCGCACCAGCAGGATGTAGGTGACCACGATGAGCAGCCCCAGGACGAGCGGGAACGTTCCATACACGCCGGTCTGGTAGTCGAGCTGCAGGGCTCCGACACCGGTGACGCCGATGACCCCCGGCCTGCCGTCGACGGCGGTCTTGACGTCGCGCACCACCTGCACCGTCGAGCCGTTGTAGGTCTCCTTCTCCGGGATCGCGAGGACCAGGCGCGTTCCGGCGGCGGCGGCCACCTGCCCGTCCGGCGCCATCGCGGTGTGCACGCCGGGCACCGAACGCACAGTGGTGGCGGTGGCGCCGGCCGACGCCGCGTCGGTCAGGACGATGATCGGCGTCAGCGCACCGTCCGGGACGCCGCTCGCCTGCAGCGCGTGCCAGCCATCGTAGGCGGGCCCTGACGAGGCCAGCGAGTCCGCCTTGGCGGTGCCCACGGACAGGCTCAGGAAGGGGATGAACAGGGCGCCGAGGATCACCACCGCAACCCCCGTGGCGATCCAGCGGCGATGCACGACCGCCCTTCCCCAGCGCAGCCAGAAGGGGCTGGCGGTGTTCTCGTGGCGGATGTGCGGCCAGTCCACGCGCGGGCCGATGGTGCTGAGGAACGCCGGCAGGAGCGTCGTCGCGACGGCCACGGACACGACCGGGATGAGCATGCCGCCGAGGCCGATCGAGCGCAGGAACGGAACCGGGATGACCACAAGCGCCAGCAGGCCGATGGCCACGGTCAGCCCGCTGAACACGACCGCCCGCCCGGCGGTGACCATGGCGTTCTCGACGGCCTGGTGGTTGGTGATCCCCCTGGTGCGCTCCTCACGCCAGCGCGTGACGATGAGAAGCGAGTAGTCGATGGCGACGCCCAGGCCGACCAGGGCGACGAGGAACTCCACGATGAACGAGATGTCGGTGAGGTAGGTGAGCCCGAGGACGACGAGGAAGGTGGTGAGGATCGCGATCGCGGCGATCACCAGCGGCAGCAGCGCAAGAAACGAGGCGAAGACGAACAGGAGGACGGCGAGGGCGCCGACCCCGCCGATGAACGTCTCGGCCAGGACGCCGGGGCCACCCCCACTGCCGGTGCTGTTGGCGAGGGCCTCCTCGCCGGTCACGGCGGCGATCGTGCCCGCCGGCGCGGACGTCGCCAGCGCTCGTTCGAGAAGCGGGAGGGTGGGATCGGTGAAGGCGGTGGGCAGAGGGATGAACGCGTAGGCGAACGTGGTGCGCCCGTCTGCCGGGAGGAAGGCGGGATCGCCTGTCTGCTGAGCACCGATCACCCGCGCGACCGGCACCGCCTGCTGGACGGCGGCGAACGCAGTGTCGGCCTGCGCGGCATCGATGCGCTGACCCGCCGGCACCCTGAGGGTGAGCAGGTAGGGGGCGACGTCGGCGGCCGTTCCGTACGTGCGCAGGACCCGGTTGGCGGTCTCGTAGCCGGGCTGCCCGGGGAGCGAGAAGCTGGTGGACAGGCGGCTGACGGAGGTGCTCACCCCGGCGATGCCGGCGATGAACACCACCACCCACGAGAGGATGACCAGGCGGCGGTGCCGGAGGACGAACCGGGCGAGGCCGCGCAAGTGCTAGCCGAGCTCCAGGTCGCAGATGCGCCGGGCGGCCTCGAGGTAGCGCTTGCGCGTCCCCTCGACCACGCCGGGCGGCAGCTCCGGGCCGGGCGGGGTCTTGTCCCAGTGCAGGGTCTCGAGGTAGTCGCGCACGAACTGCTTGTCCATGGAGGTCACTGATTCACCCTCGCGCCACTCGCTGATCTCCCAGAAGCGCGAGGAGTCCGGGGTGAAGATCTCGTCGATGAGGGTGAGCCGGCCATCGATGAAGCCGAACTCGAACTTGGTGTCGGCGAGGATGACGCCGCGCTGCTCGGAGCTGTGGGCCGCGAAGGTGTAGAGGTCGAGCGAGACGCGCTCGAGCTGCTGCGCCAGCTCGGTGCCGACCACGTCGGCGAGGTTGGCGCGGCTGATGTTCTCGTCGTGGCCGGTGTCGTTCTTGGCCGCCGGGGTGAAGCGCGGGTGGTCGAGCTTGCCCGACTCCTTGAGCCCTGCGGGGAGGGGCTCGCCCGCAAGGGTGCCCTCGGTGCGGTACTCCTTCCAGCCGCTTCCGGAGATGTAGCCGCGCACCACGCACTCGATGTCGATGCGCTCGGCCTTGCGCACGTGCATGGACCGCTGCAGCCAGTCGTCGCGCTCCGCTGCGGGGATGACGCTGGGGTCGTCGGCGAGCAGGTGGTTGGCGCTGATGTGCTCGGTCTGCGCGAACCACCAGCGCGACATCTGGGTGAGGACGCGCCCCTTGTCGGGGATGGGTGTGGGCAGGACCACGTCGAAGGCGCTGAGCCGGTCGGTGGCGACCATCAGAAGCGTGTCGTCGTCGAGCTCGAAGGTGTCGCGCACCTTGCCGCGGCGGAAGACGCGCAGGCCCTCCGCCTCCGCTGTGGTCATCACTGGCATCTCTACAGTCTCCCTCCGCCCAATCCTGCTTCCACCGCCAGCTCCTGCTGGGCTGCCGGCTGTGTGTCCGCCGCTGTGCCCGTCGTCGAGAGGCCGAGCCGCTCGTAGGTGTCGTTGATGTGGTTGAGGTACCTGTGCACGTCGAAGATGCGCTCGACGTGCTCCCCGGTGAGCGCCTTGCTGATCTCCTTGTCGGTGACCACCAGGTCGCGGAAGCCGGCCTCGCCGTCGCGCGCCCTGCGGGCCAGCTCCTGCACCGCTCGGTAGGCGCGCTCCCTCGGCCATTGCGCCTGCATGATCAGCGCGCTCAGCACCCGCTGCGAGAAGACGACGCCGCCGAAGGCGTCGATGTGGGTGCGCATGGTATCGGGCTTGACCCGGAGGCCGGTGGTGACGCGGGTGGCCAGGCGGAGCGCGTAGGCGGTGAGCGCGCAGGCGTCGGGGAGGATCATCCGCTCCGCCGAGGAGTGGGAGATGTCGCGCTCGTGCCACAGCGCCACGTTGTCGAGCGCCGTCATGGCGTGGCCGCGGAGGACTCTCGCGATGCCGCAGATGCGCTCGCAGAGGATGGGGTTGTGCTTGTGGGGCATCGCCGAGGAGCCCTTCTGGCGCTCGCTGAACGGCTCCTCGACCTCGTCGACCTCGGTGATCTGGAGGAGCCGGATGGTGGTGGCCAGGCGTTCCAGGACGGCGGTGAGGATGGCCAGGGCGTTGACGAACGCCGCGTGGCGGTCGCGCGCGATGACCTGGGTGGTGGCGGGGGCGACGGCGAGGCCGAGGCTGCGGCAGACGTGCTCCTCGACGTTTGGGGACACCGTCGCATGGGTGCCGACGGTGCCGCTGAGCTGGCCGACCGCCACCTCTGCCGCCGCGCTGCGGAGGCGCAGGCGGGAGCGGCGCACCTCGTCGTAGTGGTTGGCGAGCTTGACGCCGAAGGTGAGCGGCTCGGCGTGGACCCCGTGGGTGCGGCCCATCATCATGGTGAGCCGGTGCCGCTCCGCCTGGGTGGCCAGGGCGTGCTCGAGCTGCTGCGCGTCCCTGTCGATGATCGCGGCGGCGTCGCGCAGCTGGGTGGCCAGGGCGGTGTCGACG
>DATBEL010000067.1:0-20736 GCA_036276135.1 Candidatus Dormiibacterota bacterium | reverse complement strand
GCCTGGGAAGGGGACACACGCGACGTCTGCTCAGCTTCGCAGCCGTTGGCGTCGCTGCAAAGTCGCCACCGGCGACTTCTCCGCTCCTCGGGCTGCTGCAGAATTCGCTGCCGCCGCCTGTGTCCCCTTCCCAGGCAGCTGAAGGACAGCTCTCCTCAATACAAGCTGTGGGGCTGGCTGACGCTTGGTGGTCCCTGCGGCCCTTGCTTTCGCGCGAGCGGCGTCGACACTTCGGCGAAGGCCGGACTGTCCGCACCGTTGGCAGCGAAGAGGGCGGTCCGTCGGCGACGTGCACTCCCCGTAGCGCCCGAGTAACTACGCAATTTCCTAGTAGGGCACTCAGCGGTCGCGGCAGGGGATTGGCTGCGGCACGTCTCCGCAGCGCGAGTTCTGCAGCGGGCGAAGGAGTGGAGTGCTCGCCGGTGGCGAGCACGCAGCGACGCCCCGACCGCGAAGCCTGTTTGAGCAGCAAGGAGATGTGCCGCAGCCAATCCCCGTCACAAGCGACAGCGGAGACACTGTGCCTCTAGCTTCTGAGACTGTTCACCAGATCACGGCTCTTCGTGATCGGTATCCGCATCCTCGGAGTGCGATCTTGCCGTGTTTGTGGGCTGTGCAGAATGAGGTGGGGTACCTGTCTCCTGAGGGGATGGAGGAGGTGGCTTCGATCCTTGATCTGGCGCCCAGCGAGGTGCAGGCGGTCAGTACGTTCTACTCGATGTACTTTGATCATCCCGCTGGGGAACATCAGCTGATCATCTGCGTCAATGTCAGTTGTGCTCTTCGCGGGGCTGACGCGATTGTCGAGCATGTTGAGCAGCGGCTCGGGTGTCCTTCGGGGGGGACCACCGACGACGGCGTGTTCACGTGGGAGAGCACTGTGGAGTGCCTGGGGGCCTGTGGTGGGGCGCCGGCCATGCAGGTCGACCACCACTTTCAGGAGGACCTCACTCCCGAGCGTGTCGATGCGCTTCTGGAGCGTCTGCGCTCCGAGCCGGCACCCGTTGAGGGGAACGGGGATGCGCCTCGGCGGCGGCGTGCGGCTGGGGCACCGGCCAGTGGGCCGCATCCTCCGGCGGGGGAGACGCCGCCGGTGACCACGGCTGAGGGGCCCCCGGCGGATAGCGGGATGGCGGCGCCGGCGGCAGCGGATGCGGAGCCGATCGCCGAGCACACCGAGATGCCGGGGTCGCGGACCGAGGGCAGCGGGAAGCCTCGGGGCAGTCGCAGCGCGCCGCGCAAGCGACCGCGGCTCGACCCGAGCGATCTGTAGGATCGCGCGGTCATGGCCGAACACAGGCTGCTCACCCAGGACTTCGGCACCGAGGGCCTGCAGACGCTCGCCGTCTACCGGCGCCGCGGCGGCTACCAGGGGCTGCGCGAGGCCTTCCGTCGCTTCACGCCCGAGAGCCTGACCGACGAGGTCAAGACCAGCGGGCTCCGGGGCCGGGGTGGCGCCGGCTTCCCCACCGGCACCAAGTGGGGATTCCTGCCCAAGGACATCTTCCCGCGCTACCTCTGCTGCAACGCCGACGAGTCCGAGCCGGGCTGCTTCAAGGACCGGCTGCTCATCGACGAGAACCCCCACCAGCTCATCGAGGGGCTGCTGATCGCCGCCTACGCGCTGCAGGTGAACGTCGCCTTCATCTACATCCGTGGCGAGTACCACGACCAGCGCCTCCTGCTGGAGCGCTGCGTGTCAGAGGCACGCGACGCCGGCCTGATCGGCAACGACATCCTCGGCAGCGGCTTCAACTGCGACGTCATCGTCCACGGCGGCGCGGGCGCGTACATCTGCGGCGAGGAGACGGCGCTGATCGACTCGCTCGAGGGGCTGCGCGGCCAGCCGCGGCTGAAGCCGCCCTTCCCGGCGGTCAAGGGGCTGTACGGCAAGCCGACGGTGGTCAACAACGTGGAGACCCTCGCCAACCTGCCCCACATCGTGCAGCGCGGCGGCGCCTGGTTCAAGGCGCTGGGCACCGAGAAGAGCGCCGGCACCCGGCTGTTCTGCTGCAGCGGCCACATCAACCGGCCCGGCACCTACGAGATGCAGATGGGCACGCCGATCCGCGAGCTGCTCGAGGAGGAATGCGGAGGGATCTGGAAGGATCGCTCGCTCAAGGCGTTCCAGCCCGGTGGCGGCTCCATGCAGGTGCTGCTGCCCGAGCACCTCGACGTGCCGCTCGACATGGACGCGGTGGCCAAGGCCGGCTCGTCGCTCGGCGCCGGCGCGATGGTGTTCATGGACGAGACCACCTGCCTGGTCAACGTCTCGATGCGGCTCGTCGACTTCTATCACCACGAGTCGTGTGGCAAGTGCGCGCCGTGCCGTGAGGGCACGTACTTCGAATCCGACCTCATGCACCGGCTCGAGGCGGGCACGCTGACGCGCGACGAGCTCAGCACCCTCACCGACATCTGCGACAACATGAACGGCAAGTGCTTCTGCCCACTCGGCGACACCGCGACGTGGTTCGTGATGTCCGCATACCAGGCATTCAAGGACGAGTTCGAGGCGCACTGCGGTGCGGGCTCGTGCCCGGTGCGGACCGCGACCGCAGAGCTGGTGACGGCGTAGATGGCCGCCGACACGTCGCCGCCGGCCCAGCCCGACGACGGACTCGTCGGCGTCACCATCGACGGGCGGTCGATCCGCGTTGCCAAGGGCACGCTGCTGACCGACGTGTCGGCGATGCTCGGCATCCACATCCCCATCTACTGCGCGCATCCCAAGATGGATCCCGTCGCCGTCTGCCGGATGTGCCTGGTGCATGTCGAGAAGATGCCCAAGCTGCAGCCGGCGTGCGCGACCTACGTCAGCGAGGGGATGGTGGTGATCACCGACCGCGCCGACGTCGCCAAGACGCGCGAGGGCATGCTCGAGTTCCTGCTCCTCAACCACCCGCTCGACTGTCCCGTGTGCGACCGCGGCGGTGAGTGCGACCTGCAGGATTTCGCCTTCCGCTACGGCCCGCCGGCGTCGCGCTTCCCGATCACCGACAAGGTGCACGCCAACAAAGCGGTGGTGCTCAGCGACCGCATCGAGCTTGACCAGGAGCGGTGCATCCTCTGCTGGCGCTGCACGCGTTACTACGACGAGATCACCGGCGAGAAGGAGCTGGTGCTGGTGGAGCGCGGCGTCCACACCACCATCAGCACCTTCAACGACAGCAAGCTGGTGTCCGACTTCCAGGGCAACCTTCCCGAGATCTGCCCGGTCGGCGCCCTGACCCACCGTCAGTACCGGTTCAAGGCACGGCCGTGGGACCTGCAGCGCACCAAGAGCGTCTGCCCCGAGTGCTCGTACGGCTGCAACATCAACGCCGACACCCGTGACTTCGAGATGAAGCGGTTCGCCTCGCGTGACAACCCGCTCGTCGAGGACATGTGGCTGTGCGACCGCGGGCGCTACAGCGCGGAGAGCTGGAACGACGCCGAACGGGTGCGCCGGCCGGTGGTGCGCGACGGCGGCACCGTCCGCGACGTCTCCGTCAGCGAGGCGATCGCCGCCGCGGCCCGGGGGCTGCGCAAGGTGCGCGATGAGCACGGGCCGCAGGCCATCGCGGTGATCGGCTCGGCGCAGAACACCAACGAAGAGCTGTGGCTGCTGCAGCGACTCGCCCGCGACGCGCTGGGCACGCGGCACATCGACCACCAGCTCGACGACTTCGCGGACATCGGCCCAGACGAGCACTCGCTGGCCATCGCCGACATCGAGAGATGCGCGGCGGTGGTGGTGCTCGGCGCCGAACCGGAGCGCGAGGCACCGGTGCTGACGCTGCGCCTCTACAAGGCCGCCACCAAGGCAGGTGTGTCGGTGCGCCGGGTGGCCGGCGACGCCGGCCGCAAGGACGTCGGCGAACTGCCCGCGGGGCTGGTCGGCGTGATCGCCGACGAGACCAACCGCGAGCATGCCGCCCGCCTCTGCGCCGAGCTGTCCGGCGCCGGCGAGGTGCGCCGCCTCACCGTCACCCGCGGCGTCAACGGGCGCGGCGCCAAGGACGTCGGCGCGCTGCCCAACCGCGGCCCCGGCTACACCACCGTCGCCCCCGGGATGTCGGGTCGCGCCATCCTGCAGGCCGCCAAGGCCGGCGGGATCAAGGCGCTGGTGGTGATGGGCGGCAGCCTCTGGGCCCCCACCGTCGCCCCGCTGCTGGAGAGCGCGGTCGCAGGCGTCGAGGTGCTGGTGGTGATCGACACCCGGCCCAGCGCGCTGAGCCGCGCCGCCACCGTCCTCATCCCCGGCCACGCGTACTTCGAGAAGGCGGGCACCGTCACCAACCTCGAGGGGCGCGTGCAGCGAATCCGCCCGGCGCTGCCGCCGGCGACGCAGACCCCCACCGAGACGCGGGTGCTCAGCGCCCTGGCCGCCGAGCTCGGGGCCGGCGGCTGGCCCGGTGACCCGCTCCACGTCAACCGGGAGATGGTGGGGGAGATCGCCGCCTACGCGGCCGCCGGCAACGGCGGACGGGCGCTCTTCGAGGCGGCGGGCGTCGCATGATCGGCGCCTTCTCCGACATCTTCACCGCCGGCCGCGTCGGCAACGACGGCATCGTGGTCATCCTCATCAAGTCGGTGGTGGTGCTTCTCTTCCTGGCCACCACCGCGGCGTACCTGACGTTCGCGGAACGCAAGGTGGCGGCCCGCATCCAGCTGCGCGTCGGCCCCAACCGCGTCGGCCCCCTCGGGCTGCTCCAGCCCGCCGCCGACGCGGTCAAGCTCCTCTTCAAGGAGAACGCCGCGCCCGGGGGGCGCGACCGGCTCCTCTACCTGGTCGGCCCGGCGCTGGCCGGCGGAGCCGCCATCTTCGCCTTCGCCGCCATCCCCATCAGCGGGTTGACCTGCGTCGGCGGCCAGGCCCTCGGCCAGGGCTGCAACGGCGGCTACCCGCTCCACTGGGACCTCATCCACGTCAACGTCAGCCTCCTCTTCGTGGTGGCGATCACCTCTCTGGGCGTGTACTCGATCTTCCTCGGCGGCTACGCTGCCAACAGCAAGTACTCGCTGCTCGGCGGCTTGCGGAGCTCGGCGCAGCTGATCTCCTACGAGATGGCCGTCGCGTTCGCGCTCATCGGCGCGGTGATCCTCGCCGGCTCGCTCGACCTCGAGAAGATCGTGCTGATGCAGCATGACGTGTGGTTCGTGGTGCTGCAGCCCATGGGGTTCATCCTCTACTTCACGGCCGCGCTCGCCGAGACCAACCGGCTGCCGTTCGACCTGCCCGAGGCGGAGACCGAGCTGGTGGCCGGCTATCACACCGAGTACTCGTCGATGCGCTTCGGCTTCTACTTCCTCGGCGAGTACATCAACATGGTCATCGTCTGCTCGATCGCCACCCTGGTGTTCCTCGGCGGCTGGCTGCCGCTGCTGCCCTTCATCCACTCCGACTGGCTCGGCGGCCTGGTGGGCGCCGGCTGGTTCCTGGCCAAGGTGGGCGCCCTGCTCTTCGTGATGATGTGGCTGCGCTGGACGCTGCCGCGCTTCCGCTATGACCGGCTGATGAACTTCGGCTGGAAGGTGCTGCTGCCGCTGGGCCTGGTCAACATCATCATCACCGGCACCATCGTTGCGGTGCGCGCGTCGTGAGAGCCCGCTGATGCTGAAAGAGATCGCCAAGGGGCTGGCCCACACGCTGATGGTGATGTCGCGCAAGCCCATCACCGTGCGCTGGCCGGAGGAGCAGAAGCCGACTCCGCCGCGTCATCGCGGCCGGCACATCCTGCACCGCTACGACAACGGGCTGGAGAAGTGCATCGGTTGCGAGCTGTGTGCGGCGGCGTGCCCGGTGGGTTGCATCTACGTCGGGCCCGCCGAGAACGACCCGGCCAGCCCGGTGTCGCCCGGCGAGCGCTACGCGGAGCGGTACGAGATCAACCTGATGCGCTGCATCTACTGCGGCTACTGCGCCGAGGCGTGTCCAACCGAGGCGATCACCCTGGGCCCACGGTTCGAGCTCGCCGACTACCGGCGTGAGCGCACCGTCGTCACCAAGGCGGAGTTGCTCGAGGCCTGGCCCAACTTCGCCAACGCCCGCACGGCGGCGAGCGACGTGGGGGCCGGCGCCGACCAGACCGGACGGGAGCGCCACGCGTCCGGGGTGAGCCCGCGGGTGGCCTGGGAGGTGGGCGAGGAGATCCGCACCGACGTGCCCCATCCCGGTGAGTACGGCGTGCCCACCCACGTGCCCCGGGTGATCAGCCCCGAGGAGGCCGAGCCCTGATGACCGTGATCATCTGGGTCGCCGGTGCGCTGGCCGCGCTGAGCGCGCTCGGCGTCGTCTTCTCCGCGCAGCCGCTGTACTCGGCGCTGTCGCTGGTGCTGGCGATCGGCGCGCTGGCGGTGATCTTCCTGGTGCTCAACGCGCAGTTCCTGTTCGTGGTCCAGCTGATCGTGTACGCGGGGGCGGTGATGGTGCTCTTCGTGTTCATCATCGCGCTGCTCTCGCCCGACCGTGAGGAGCGTTTTCGCGTCGACCTCCGCTTCGTCGTCGGCGCGCTGGTCGCCGTCGGCATCACCGTCTCCGTGCTGCTGGCGGCGCGCAACGGGATCACCTTCAACGCCAACGGGTTCCGCGCCCAGCAGGTCGGCCAGGCCAGCGACCCCTACCACGCGTTCTCGTTCGACCAGTCCGACAACGGCCTGGTCAACACCGCGGGCAACGTGCAGACCGTCGGCGGCCAGCTGTTCACCACCTTCCTCCTGCCCTTCGAGATCACCTCGCTGCTGCTGCTGGTGTCCGCGATCGGCGCGGTGTACCTGACCCGGCACCGGGGCCGGGTGAGCGCCCCGCAGCGTCGTGAGCAGGCGCTGCCCCGCGAGCGTGGTTTCAGCGCCGACGAGGAGCGCGCCGAACAGGAACGCATCGAGGTCGAGGTGTGATCAACGCCGGCGACACCTTCCCGTTCCTGCTGGCGCTGGCCGCCTTCCTCTTCAGCGTCGGAGCGCTCGGTGTGCTGATCAGGCGCAACCCCATCGTGGTGTTCATGTGCATCGAGCTGATGCTCAACGCCGTCAACATCGTGTTCGTCGGCTATGGCCGGTTCCTCAACAGCGAGGAGGGCCAGGTGTTCGCGTTCATGGTCATCGTCGTCGCCGCCGCCGAGGTGGTGGTCGGCCTGGCCCTGATCACGCAGGTGTTCCGCATCGGCCGCGAGCTCGACGTCGACGACCTCGACGAGATGAGCGAGTGAACACCTCGGCCGTCGCCGTCATGGCCAGCCTGGTCCTGCTCCTGCCCGTGGCCGGGGCCCTCTTCAATGCCCTGGCCGGGCCGAGGCTGCCGCGGGCCGCCGTCAACCTCGCGGGCACGCTGAGCATCCTGGCGGCGTTCGTGGTGGCCTGCATCATGCTCGCCATGGTGGTGGGCGCCCCGGCGGGCGCCAAGTCGGCGACGGCGCACCTGTGGCAGTGGATCGACCTCGGCAGCGGTGGCCTGAGCGTCGGCGTCGACATCACGCTCGACCCGCTCAGCGCGGTGATGCTGATGGTGATCACCGGCGTGGGCTTCCTCATCCACCTGTACAGCGTCGGCTACATGGAGCACGACCCGGGCATCGCCCGGTTCTTCAGCTACATGAACCTCTTCATCTTCTCGATGCTGCTGCTGGTGCTCGCCGGCGACCTGCTGATCCTGATCATCGGCTGGGCGCTGGTGGCGCTGAGCAGCTACCTGCTGATCGGCTTCTGGTACGAGCGCCCCAGCGCCGTGGTGGCCGCGCGCAAGGCCTTCGTCACGCAGGTGATCGGTGACGTCGCCCTGGTCATCGCCGCGTTCCTCATCGTGCTGCACGTGGGCACGCTGAGCCTACCGGGCATCTTCGCGGCGAGCGGATCGTTCGCCTCGGGAGGCCTGCTGGTCACCGGGATCTGCTCGCTGCTCGCCATCGGCGCCTTCGCGAAGAGCGCCCAGTTCCCCCTGCACACCTGGCTGCCGGACGCGATGGAGGGCCCGACCCCGGTGTCGGCGCTGATCCACGCGGCCACCATGGTGACCGCCGGCGTGTACCTGATCGCCCGGTTCCATCCGCTCTTCGACCGCGCCCCGGTGGCGCAGGGGATGGTGGCCTGTGTGGGCATCGGCACGGCGGTGATGGCCGGCGTGATCGCGCTCAGCCAGGTGGACATCAAGCGCGTCATCGCGTACTCGACGATGTCGCAGATCGGCCTGATGATCTTCGCGGTGGGGATCGGGGCGTACTCGGCGGCGATGTTCCACCTCGCCGCCCACGCGGTGTTCAAGGCGCTGCTCTTCATGGCCGCCGGCAACGTCATCCACGCGCTCCACGACGAGCAGGACATCCGCCTCATGGGTGGCCTCTCCGCCACCATGCGCAACACCGAGCGATGTTTTCTGAGCGGCACGTTCGCGCTCGCGGGCATCCCGCTGTTCGTCGGCTTCTTCAGCAAGGAGGGCCTGCTCGGCTTCGGCCTCACCAACGGGCCCGGGGCCCTGCCCTGGATCCTCTACATCGTCGGGCTCGGCATCAACGTGCTCACCGGCCTGTACGCGTTCCGGCTGTGGGCCACGGTGTTCCGTGGCGAGCCGCAGACGGCACGGGTCTACGCGGCGCACGAAGCGCCCCCGGTGATGCTCGGCCCGGTGGCCATCCTCGCCGCGCTCAGCGCGGGGCTCGGGGTGGTGCTGGCCATCTGGGCGCTGTTCATCCACGAGAACATGCTCAACGGCGTCTTCACCAGCTTCCTCGCCCCGGTGTTCACCTCGCCGAACTCGGGTCCGGTGGCCATCGACCTCGGCCTGGGCGCCGCCGTGCTCGCGGCCATCGCGGGGACGCTGGCGTCGCTGTTCGGCGCCGGGATGGCTGCGCGCATCTGGTTGCAGCGCAACCCCGACGCATCGGTGATCACGGCGCGGCTGCCCCGCGCGCTGCCGCAGCTGTCCTACAACAAGTTCTATTTCGACGAGATCTACGACGCACTCCTGGTGCGCCCGGCGCTGGGGCTCGCCACCGCGGCGCGCAAGGTGGTGGAGCCGCGCGTCATGGACGGCTGGGTGAGGGCGGTGGGCGATGCCTGCTCTGAGCTCGGCGCCTGGGCACGCGACTACCAGACGGGGTTGATCCGCGACTACGCCTCGTACATGATCGCGGCGGCGGGCGTGTTCGTCGTGCTCACCATCGTGCTGGTGTCGCGATGAACGTCCCCTGGCTGACCGTCGTGCTGATGGTGCCGCTGGGGGGCGCGCTGCTCCTCCAGGTGATCCCCCGCACCTCGCCGGCGCTGATCAAGGCGCTGACGGTGGCGACGACGCTGGTGACCGCGATCATCGTCTGGTCGCTGGTGGCGGGCCTGAGCAGCTCGCCGGTGTCGCACCTGTCCCCGGGGCCGATGTCGTTCCACTACGAGGAGGCGCACGACTGGGTGCCCGCGATCGGCGCGGACTATCACCTCGGGCTCGACGGCATCTCCGCGTGGATCCTTGCCCTGAACGCCGGCGTCTTCCTGGTGGCCTCGATCCTGGTGTCGCGCGCGAGCACGCAGAGGCTCAAGCTCTTCTGCGGCCTGCTGCTGGTCACCGAGACGATGACCGCGGGCGTGCTGCTGAGCCTCGACCTGCTTCTCTTCTACCTGTTCTGGGAAGGGATGCTGATCCCGCTGTACTTCGTTCTCGCCAACTACGGCAACGAGAACCGCGGCCGCGCCACCCTCAAGTTCATCATCTACACGGTCGCCGGCAGCCTGCTGATGCTGATCGCGATCATCAGCCTGTACTTCGCCAGCGGCAAGGGGTCGTTCGACCTCACCATCCTGCTCGGCGGCCAGATGTCGCACACGCCGCTGGTCATCCCGGGGCTCAACATCACCACGTTCAGTCCCGAGCAGTGGGCCTTCCTTGCCTTCGCCGCCGCCTTCCTCATCAAGATCCCGGTGGTGCCGTTCCACACCTGGCTGCCCGACCTCTACGAGTCGGCGCCGGTCCCGGTGCTGGTGTTCTTCGCCGGGCTGGTGAGCAAGCTCGGCGCCTACGGCTTCATCCGATTCGGGCTGACATTGTTCCCCGACGCCATCAACACCTTCAAGTGGTTGCTGGCGGCGCTGGCTGTGCTCAGCATCATCTACGGAGCCCTGCTGGCTCTCTCCGAGACCGACATCAAGCGCATCGTCGCGTACTCGAGCATCAGCCACCTCGGCTTCATCGCGCTGGGGATCTTCACCCTGACCAACAACGGGGTCAACGGCGCCGTCATCCAGATCGTCAACCACGGGATCATCATCGCCGCGCTGTTCATCATCGTCGGCATCATCGAGGAGCGCACCGGGACGCGCGACCGCCACGAGCTGGCCGGCCTGGAGAAACCGATGCCCTGGTTGTACGGCCTCTTCCTGGTGGCCACGCTCGCCGGGCTCGGCATGCCGGGGATGAACTCGTTCGTCGGCGAGTTCACCATCATGCTGGGCGCGTTCCAGCTGCACCCGGCGTACGCGGTGCTCACCGGTGTCGGCGTGGTGCTGGCGGCGTGGTACATGCTGCGGCTGCACCAGGGCCTGATGCACGATCCGCCCCAGCCGCGCACCGAGAACGTCCGCGACATCCGCCCCGGCCAGGCCCTGGTGCTGCTGCCCCTGGTGGGATTGATGGTGCTGATCGGGGTGTTCCCCAAGCCCATCGGTGACGTCTCGCGGTCGAGCGTGCAGCAGACCGTCTCGGTGGCCAACGGTTCGGCGGCCCCGGCGACGCAGGCGGTCGGCTTCGCCACCACGACCGGAGCGGGCACGCCGTGACCATGATCGCCGTGCTGCCGTCGCTGGTCACGCCGACAGGCAGCGACATCGTCGGCATCCTTCCCGAGGTCATCCTCGGCGGCGCCTTCGTGGCGCTGATGATGCTCGACCTGGTGACCAAGCCCGCTCAGCGCGGCTGGCTCGCGGCGTTCAGCGTGGCCGCCGTGGCAGCTGCTTTCGGGGCCACGGTGTGGGGCTGGTTCGACGCCGCCGGCGCCACCACGGAGCACACCGTCTACTCGGGATCCTTCGCGTACGACCGCTTCGGGCTGTTCATCAACGCGATCATCCTGATCAGCACCGCCCTGGTGCTGGTGATCAGCCCGCAGTACCTCAACCGCCGCGGCATCCACTACGGCGAGTACTACGCGCTGGTTCTCGGGGCGGCGACGGGCATGATGCTCCTCGCCGGCGCCAGCAGCCTGATGGTCATCTTCCTGGCGATCGAGCTGCTCTCCATCGCTCTCTACATCCTCAGCGGGTTCAATCGCACCGAGCCGCGGTCGCAGGAGGCGGCGATGAAATACCTCCTGCTCGGTGGCTTCGCGTCGGGCTTCCTGCTCTTCGGCATGGCGCTCATCTATGGCGAGACCGGCCACACCCAGCTGGTGCCGATCGCCGCCGCGCTGCAGAACGGCAGCAACACCGTCGACCCGCTGCTGATGGCCGGCATCGCCCTGCTGTTCGTCGGGCTCGCGTTCAAGATCAGCGCCGCGCCCTTCCACACCTGGACCCCGGACGTGTACCAGGGCGCACCGACGTCGGTGACCACGTTCATGAGCGTCACCACCAAGGTGGCCGCGTTCGCCGCGCTCATCCGCGTCTTCAGCTACACGCTCGGCGAGAGCAATGTCTACAACAAGTGGAAGGTGATGGTGTTCTTCGTGGCCGTCGCCTCGATGGTGATCGGCAACGTCGCCGCGCTGCAGCAGAAGAGCCTCAAACGCATGCTCGGCTACTCGGGCATCGCGCAGGGCGGCTACATCCTCATCGGGGTGGTGGTGCTGAGCCCGGAGGCCACCTGGGGCGCGCTCTACTACCTGGCCAGCTACGCCGCCGCCAACATCGGGGCCTTCGCGGTGATCACCATCATGGCCGCGCGCGGTGAGGACCTCGATGCCTACGCGGGCCTGCGCGGCCTCGCCTTCCGACGACCGTATGTCGCCGCGTCGATGGGGCTCTTCCTGCTCTCGCTTGGAGGTTTCCCGCCGACCGCCGGGTTCTTCGGCAAGTTCTTCGTGTTCAAGGCGGCGGTGGAGGGTGGCCAGCTGCCCCTGGCCCTGTGGGGCATCGCCACCAGCGCCGTCTCCGTCTTCTACTACCTGCGCGTCGCCCTGCTGATGTACCAGCGACCGCAGCCCGACGAGCCCACCTACAACTGGTCGCGCACCTCGCTGGCCGGCGGCAGCGTGCTGGCGCTCACCGCGGCGGGCACCCTGTTCATGGGCATCTTCGTCGCCTTCGTCCTGAACATCGTGATCGCCGCGCAGCACGGCAACGTGCTCACCGGCGGGCTGTGATGGACGCCATCCTGCGCCGCCTGCTCGTCGCCATCGTCGGCGCCGCCGGGGTCGGTTCGGACGGCGTGGTGCGCCCGGCCAGCACCGGTCAGCTCGCGGCGGTGCTGGTGGCCTGCTCTGCGGCGGGCGTGACGGTGGCGCCGGACGGCATCGCGGCGGCCGGCGGTGCCGTCGTGCTGATCAACGCCGACGGCATCGACGCCGTCGAGGTGGACGCGGGCAGCCTGCTGCTCCGCGCCGGCGGCGCGTCCTCGTGGGCGGTGATCCGCGAGGCGGCCGGCGCGCGCCGCCTCGCCGTGACCGGGCTGCCCAGCCTGCGCAGCGACCGCTGCGGGAGGTCGGTCGCGCTCGGGGAGATCTCCCACCGGGCGCTGGCCGGCGTCGACCTCCTGACACCGCGGGGCGAGCTGATCTCCGCCGGGGGGCGGACGCTCAAGGACGTGGTCGGCTACGACCTGGCCGGCCTCGCCCTGGGCAGCGGCGATCGCCTTGGCCTGATCGTCTCGGTGACCCTGCGCCTGGAGCCGCTGGCGGCGCGGACGCCGCCCGAGCCCGGCCCCGGTACGTGGCGCGGCGACCACGACATCGCGCTGGCCGTCGCCGCTGCGTTCACGGGCTGAGCGGGGCCGTCAGCTCAGGTCGCCGGGCTCGGATGGGTTCGTCGCTGCCGACGCGGTGTCGGCGCGTGGCGGCCGGTAGACCGTCCCGGTGAGGCGGCCGTCGACGTAGTCGAGCTCGAGCATCCCGCCCTTGGCGCACTGAAGGCGGTGCAATGCCCAGGACGGCCGTCCCTCGCTGCGGACCCAGAATGCCTGGATGGGATCGCCGTGGCTGACCAGGATCCCGCCCTTGACCGGGTTGGTCTCGAGGACGTGGCGGATCGGCCGGTCGACCCGGGCCGCCATCTCCGCGACGCTCTCGTCGTTGGGCAGCAGGCCGGGCAGGACCATGTGGATCAGCCACAGCGGCCGCCGCCAGGGCACGTGGGCCGGCTTGACCCCCTGCAGGTAGTGGCCGAAGCGCGCCTCGACGAGATCCTCGGTGGTGGTGAGGGTGGCGCCGGCGATGTGCCCCGCGATGATCTCGGCCGTCTGCTGGGCGCGCAGCAGCGGGCTGGCCTGGATGTCGGTGGCCCCGGTGGTGGCCAGGTACCGGCCCAACGCGTGGGCCTGGCGGATGCCCTTCTCGCTCAGCGGGAAGTCGGGGAGGTGCCCGTAGAGGACGCCGTCGGGGTTGTGGACGTCGCAGTGGCGGGCGAGGAAGACGCGCGTCGCCGCTGGCTCTGGCACCCGGCGATGCTACGGGATCCGCCGAACCGCGTTGCAGCCTCGTAGCAGCGAACGTGGGGCTGGGTGGCAGGCCGCCCCAAGAATGAGGAGCGCGAGGCCGAACCCGGCCCGCTCACTCGAGGAATCCAGTGGCGAGAAGCAGCCGCCGTCGCGGCCAGCGTGGACAGGTGGGTCGTCGTCGCGGCTCCCGCGGGCAGGTGCTGATCGTGTTCGCCCTCATGGTTGCCGTGCTCGTCGGGTTCTGCGGCCTTGCGCTCGATGGCGCGGCGGCCAACTTCAACCAGCGCAGCCTGCAGGAGACCGCTGACGCCGCAGCCCTTGCCGCCGCGTACAGGATCTACACCGGTGGCACCGAGGCCCAGGCACAGACGGTCGGGCAGAACTTCGCCTCTGACGATCTGTGTTCGGCCGGCACCCAGTGCACGATCGGGTTCACCTTCTACGACGTCAGTGGGGTCGCGACCGCCACCGCCAGCCTGGTCGACACCGTGAAGGCCTCGCTGAGCCAGCCGTACTCCAACCGGTTCGTTCATGTCGCCGGCGGCAGCGCCAGCACGACGATCGCCGCCACCGCCACCGCGAAGGTCTCGCAGGTCGTCCCCACGGGCCAGCCACCCGCTCTTGCGTGCGGCCTCTGCCTGCTGCAAACCGGCGTGATCGGCCTCAGCATGGCGGGCAGCAACGTCAACGTCAAAGTCACCTCCGGTGACCTGGACGTGAATGGACAGGTTTCCGTGCCCGGCGCCGCGGACACGGTGAGCGCAACCCCCGGCAAGTTCAACGTTGCGGGCTCGCCGAAC
The DNA here is from genome assembly GCA_036276135.1 of Candidatus Dormiibacterota bacterium. Lineage (GTDB taxonomy): Bacteria > Chloroflexota > Dormibacteria > Aeolococcales > Aeolococcaceae > Aeolococcus. The sequence continues at coordinate 6,387 of DATBEL010000067.1, read as the reverse complement.
ACCTTCGGCACGGGCACGTACACGCCCGCCGCCACCACCGGGACCACCGCGATCGCCGACCCGCTGGCATCCCTGGGCGAGCCCACGGCGGTGGGCGGACCCCAGGGCAGCAGCGTCGTGGTCAGCACGACCTCAACGGTCCAGCCGGGCATCTACGGGTCCCTGAGCTTTGGCGCCGCCAACATCACGGTGACGCTCGCGCCCGGGATCTATGTCTTCGTCGGCGGCGCCACCGCCGGGATCAGCGACAACAAGTCAGGGGGTGTTCTGGCGGGGGCCGGCGTGACCCTCTACTTCACCTGTGGAACGTACCCAACGCCCGCAGATTGCGCCACCACCGGCCAGAACGGTGCGACCTTCGGCGCCAGCGGGGCACTCACCGCGAACCTCAGCGCCCCGACGAGTGGCAGCTGGAACCACATGCTGGTCTACATGCAGCGGCATGACACCACGGCGGTCTCTTTCAGCTCAGGCATATCGGGAACCGGCACCGGCGCCTTCTACGCCGCCGACGCAGCGATCAGCATCACGGCGTCAGCGGGCGGCACGGCCTTCGGCTCGCCCATCGTGGCCGGCACGCTGACCCTCCCCGGCGGCACGATCGACCTGAACTCTGACCTTGGTGCGGGCAGCAGCGGCACCGCGACGGCTCCCGGCAACCTCATCCAATGACGCGACGCACCAGGCGGCACCGCACCCGAGGTCGCGGACAGGCGATGCTCGAGTTCGCGCTGATCATGCCCTTCTTCCTCGTCCTCGCAGTCGGCGCGGTCGACTTCGGCAACTACTACGAGCTGCGCGTCACCGCGGTCAACGCCCTGCGTGACGGCGCTCGGTATGGCACGACGCACCCCACCGCGTGGAGCAACGCGGCCACCGCGGCGACCAACAGCATCGAGGGCTTGATCCAGGCGGAGGGAGGCGATCCCACCATCGTCAACGACGACAGCCACATGCTGATCGCCTACTACGACACGTCGACGTCGCCTTTCACTGAATGCGGTTACTACGTTGCGACCAGCAACTCCTTTGCGGCGCTGAGCACCTACACGCAGGCGACGTGCGTGAAGGCCGGCAACGAGATCCGGGTCCAGATCACCGACAGCTTCCGTCCGCTGGTGCCGCTGGCGAACTACCTCCCCGCTGTCAACACCCTGGTGCTCACCTACAGCATGCTCGAGGACGGCTGATGCGACCCCGGCGGAGGGCACAGCGAGCTCAGTCCCTGGTCGAGTTCTCCCTGCTGATGCCGGTGCTCGCCCTGGCCATCTGGGGCACGGTCGACTTCGGCCGCTGGGAGCAGGTGCGTGTGTCGGCGACCAACGGCGTTCGCGAGGCCGTGCGCTACGCGATCGTGCATCCGAAGGCGTGGAGCAATGCGGCCTCCGCCCCGGCCAACACCATCGAGGGCCAGCTCCAGACCATCGCGGTCGGCGTGACCGTGGTCAACGACGACACCCACATCGTGATCGACTACTACGACACCGCAGGCGGGAGCGCGGTGCTCTGCGGAAGCTACAGCGCCACGACCAACGCCTTCGTGCCGGTCGGTACCTACACGCAGGCGACATGCATCATCCCCAACTCGCTCATCAAGGTCTCCCTCGTCTACACGTTTCGCCCGTCGACCCCTGGGATCACGCAGCTGGTGCCGGTGGCCACCCTGACCGACAGCACCCAGATGGTCGAGGAGCAGTGAGCGGGTCGTCGTCAGCCGGCATGGATCCCGGGCGGTGTTCGCCACGGCCGGGTGGACGTCCGGTCCCATCCCTGCCGCAGAGGCTTGACAAACGTGTCACGCGCGTCGCACGCCGCGGTTCCGGCGACGACACTCGGCTCGACGGTCAACGGCCATCCGGCCGTGCCTGCGGAGGCTGACAGAGCAGATGGCGAGTGGAAACAATCGGCGAAGGATCCTCACCGCGGTCGTCGCCGGGCTGATCGCGCTCGGCGCCTTCGCGCTGGTGTTCACCCAGTTGAACGTCGCCCGCACCCCCGCCCCGGCGGCCGGCACAGCGCCGACCTCACAGGCGGTGGTCGCGCTTGTGGACATCAATGTCGGTGACCAGCTGTCGGCGGCCAACCTGACCGTCACCGCCTATCCCTCCGCGGCCCTGCCCGCGGCCGGGTTGTACTACGCCAGCACCCAGCCCCTGACCAGCGCCAGCTGGTACTCGACGGCGAAGATCCCGCGCGGCCAGCCGGTGCTCGCCACGCAGCTCTCCCAGGTGTTGGTACCGGAGAAGCTTCCGCCCGTGCAGCTCACCGACGGCAGCGTGGCCATGTCGGTGCCCTACGACGAGACAAAGGACGCCGCCGGCTTCATCCAGCAGGACGACTTCGTCGACATCCTCGTCGACGACCCCACCTCCAAAAGCGTTCACTTCGCATTCCAGGGTGTGCACGTTCTCCGCGTCGGCGACCGCGCCTCCCAACCGGTCGTCGCCTCCCCGGCGGCAGCCGCGGGCGCGGCACCGGTGGCGGCCAGCGTGTTGCTGATCGAGCTCCCCCGCCAGCAGGCGGCGGCGCTGGCGTACGCGATCGACCAGGGGTTCGCGATTCGCTACCTGATCCGCCCCCACGATCAGCAGAGTCAGCAGAGCCTGCCGAACAGCGGTCCGGTCGGTCAGGGCAACTGGCTGACCGTGATCAGCAGCTGACCCGGACGCGACACACGTGAGCATCGCGCCACTTCTGCTGGCTGCGATCGGCGCCCTCGCCGTCTTCATCGCTCTCTGGACGGCGCTGGCCCCGAGCCGCGGGATCAGTGCTCTCGCCCGGCTGGACCAGCTCGCGCCGGTTCGGCCGGCGCGCCCGCCATCGCCTGACCCCGGTGCGGACGCCCTGCATCTGCTCCGCGCACGGTTGCAGGCCGCAGTCGGCGGGCGCATCGAGAGGTCGAAGGGCGGCTCGAAGCTCACCGACAGGTTGGCGCTCGCCGACCTCCGGCTGCGACCCGCCGAGTGGATCCTGGCCTCAACCACCGTCTCTGTTGTGTTCGCTGTACTGCTGACGCTGCGCTTCGGCACCCTTGTGATGCTGCCTGTCGGCGCGGTGGTGGGGTGGATGCTGTGCAGCTTCCTGCTGCGCTTCCGCCAGGCCAAACGACGCAAGGCATTCGACCAGCAGCTGGGCTCGGCCATCCTGTCGATCAGCGGCGGTCTGAAGGCCGGGTACGCGCTCGGCCAGGCGGTGGACCTGGTCTCGAAGAACGCGCCCGCGCCGATGGGACCCGAGCTCGCCAGGATCACCCGCGAGGTTCAGCTCGGCGTTCCTCTTGTCGAGGCCATGGCACGAATGGTCCGTCGCAACGACTCTGAGGACATGCGGCTGATGCTCACCGCCATCCAGATCCAGCAGCAGGTCGGCGGCAACCTCGCCGAGATCCTCGACACCATCGAGTTCACCATCCGTGAGCGCATCCGCATCAAGGGCGAGATCAAGACCATCACCAGCCAGGCGCGGGTCTCCGGGTACATCCTCATCGCGCTGCCGTTCGCACTGGGCGGGATCCTCAGCCTGCTGGCACCCTCCTACTTCACACCGATGCTGCACCAGACCGTCGGCCAGATCATGCTCGGCGTCGGCGTCTTCTTCCTGATGTGCGGGTACGCGATCATCCGCAAGATCGTGAACATCCGGGTATGAGCGTCTCGCTGCTCGCCGCTGCGCTCGCCATCGGCATCGCGACGACCATCGTGGTGATGGTGTTGCTGCCGCAGGCCGAGGGGACGACAGCGCTGGAGCAGCGGCTCGACAGCTTCGGCGCCAGTGACCTGTCGCCACTGCTGGACCCCACCCAGGTTGACCTGCAGCGCCCGCTCCGAGACCGAATCGTCGACCCGGTGATCCAGGGCATGGGTCGTTACATCGCCCGACATACCAAGGCGGGCCAGCTCGCTGCGCTGCGGCACAAGCTCAGCCAGGCCGGCTCACGTCAGCGCGCTGAAACGCTGCTGGCGACACGCGTGTTCCTGATGCCCGTCGGCGTGGCCGTCGGCTTCGGGCTTGTCGAGCTGCTCTCCCTGACACCGCCCCTGGCGATCCTGGCGCCGCTGCTGCTGGGTGTGCTCGGCTTCATGTACCCGACCTCGGCGCTCACCGGGAAGATCAAGAAGCGCACCAGGGAGATCCGCTCAGCGTTGCCGGGCACGCTCGACCTGCTCACCATCAGCATGGAGGCGGGTCTGTCGCTGGACATGGCCATCATGAGGGTCAGCGATTCGGACGAGAGCCTTCTCGCCGGCGAGTTCCAGCAGGTCCTCAACGAAGTGCGGCTTGGCCGGCCCCGCTCCGAGGCGTTGGTTGCCATGAGTGACCGCAACGCGGTCGAGGAGCTGAGCGCGTTCGTCCGCGCGGTGGTGCAGGCCGAGCCATTGGGAATCAGCATCACCAACGTCCTGCGCATCCAGTCCGAGGAGCTGCGCCGGCTGCGCAAGCAGCGGGCGGAGAATGCGGGGCACCGCGCCCCGGTGCTGATGCTGCTGCCGATGATGGGCTGCATCTTCCCGTGCATCTTCATCTGCCTGCTCGGCCCGGCCGTCCTCACCATCATCGGGCCGAAATAGACGTCACCCGGTCGGCTGCGCTCGTCCGGTGGGTACGCTGGCGCGAGTGAGCCAGAGGTCCACGGGCGGCGGCGATTGGGACGCGGTGGCGTACGACCGCCTCTCCGACCCGCAACTCGGTTGGGGCACAGCGGTGCTGGAGCGGCTGGCGCTGGCCGGCGACGAGACGGTGCTCGACGCCGGCTGCGGAAGCGGGCGGGTCACGCAGAAGCTGCTCGAACGCCTTCCCGGTGGCCGGGTGGTGGCGCTCGACGAATCCTCGACGATGCTCAGCGAGGCACGCCGGCGGCTGGCACCGGAGGGGGAGAGGGTGGTGTTCGTACATGCCGACCTGCTCGACCTGACGGCGCGCACGCTGCACGACGACGCACCAGTCGACGCGGTGTTCTCGACCGCGACGTTTCACTGGATCCAGGACCACGAGAGGCTGTTCGCCAACCTGGCGAGCGTGCTTCGTCCCGGTGGCCGCCTGGTGGCGCAGTGCGGCGGTGCGGGCAACATCGCGGCGCTGCTGGCGATCGTGCATGGCCTCGGCGTCGAGCGTGCCGGCGTGTGGAACTACGCGTCGCCGCACCAGACGCGCAGCCGGCTGGCGAGCGCCGGCTTCGAGGACATCCGCGTGTGGCTGCACGACGAGCCCACCCCCTTCGCCAGCGCGGAGCAGCTGACCGACTACCTGGAGACGGTGTGCCTGCGCCAGTCCGTGGGGTCCATGCCGGCAGAGCAGCGGACACAACTCCTGCGCGACGTGGTCCGCGCCATGCCCGACCGCATCATCGACTATGTGCGGTTGAACATCGACGCGCGCAGGAGCGCCTGACGCGGCCCGTGGGTCAGGTGGGTGTTGGCGTGGGTGCGGTCGAGGCCCCCGGGGTGAAGCCGCACTTGGTCACGATGTAGGCGGTTATCTCAGAGGCCGCAGAGGCCACGGCGGGCGTGCCGAACGAGGCGAAGATGGTGCTCAGCTGGTCGATCGAGGTGGCTGACTGGGCTGCGGTGTTGGCCTGGTCGTACGCCATCCTGAGCGTGTGGAAGGCGGAGGCGATGTCGCTCGGGGCCTGGCTGTCAAGACTGTCCAAGCCGGTCGCTCCCGTGGCGATGACCTGCTTGAGCGTATTCAGGTCGGGAGTTGTACCCGGCGTCGCCTGCGCCACAGCTGAACCGAGGCCCTGGATCGCAGTGTCCACCTGCCCTGCCTGGGTGCAGAAGGAGGAGCTGTTGTTGCCCACCGCGGCGGTCGGTGTGGGTGTGGGTGCCGACGAGCCCCCGCATCCGCTCAGCGCGAGACCGGCCGCAAGCGCGATCAGCGCGCCGGCGGAGAAGACTGAGCGTGGCACGATTGCGACCCCTCTGGCTGGGCACAGGCAGACGACCAGTCAAGCCTACTGTGCGCCGGACACGCGGCGCAAACGTGGCCACACCGACCCGGTCGTGGCCGGGCGGGTGCGCCGCCTTTCGCCCAACGCGGGATTTCACGGCCCAGCGCTGAGGCGGTCGCGACCCTGCGACGCGCGCCCCGCGCCCGCGCCCGGGCGTGTCCCATTGGCGCTGATGGCCACGAACCCGCATCAACTCCTGTATCGGTTCGACGTGTCATCCACGGTCGTGTACCTCGCGTACGCGGCCGCGAGCTGACCGCTGGACACCGCCTGGATGGCCACCGCCACGCCGAACGCTCCGGAGAAGGCGACGGCTGCGCCCGTCACCCTGACGGCCGCGCATCCGCGCCGAAAGCCCAGCATCGCGCGCCATCTCCGCGCCTCCCCGGCGGCACTCGCCGCCGCCGGCTTCCTCATCCTCGCCATCGCGTACGTGTTCC